>JABHDY010000001.1 GCA_018676855.1 Candidatus Woesearchaeota archaeon | reverse complement strand
ATCACTCATAGACATTAACTGTTCTAAACTTACGGGAGATGATGAGGGAACGGTAACCCTATCCATTAACGGCACGACATACAGTACCGGAACTGGCGGGCTTGGAAATGCAACGTCATTCAACAATACAGGTGAACATAATGCAACGTGTGTATATACAGCATCACAGAATTATACAACAACGTCAACAATATTCTGGATTTCTGTTGTAGCACAAGATAACGCACCAAATACAACACTAATTACGCCAACTGCAAGTTACACAAACGACTCAACAGAGAATGTTAATGTTGATTTTAATTGTACAGCAACAGACGATACAGAAATTGCAAACATTTCATTATATGTAACAAATTCAGATAACGGATCATTTACTGCCAATGTAACCACAAGTGTTAACGGAACAACTAACAGCAGTAACTGGACATTATCACTTGGTACAGGAAACTATACATGGAATTGTCTTACATATGATAACAATTCACAAACAGCATGGGGAAACAATCATACAATAGTTATCAATCGAACTAATAGTACACTTGAATCAAACATTAGTGTTGGAAATAGTTCAACCATTCATTTGGTAGGTAGGGAAGAACATAATGTTACAATCGATAGTGTAACTGCAACCTCTGCAAGCATAACTATTTCGTCAACACCAGTAACATTTACGATCAGTGTAGGTGAAACTAAAAATCTTGACCTTGAAGGTGGAAGTAGCTATGATCATGCCGTTACACTGAGTTCAGTAAGTGGTTCAAGTGCAGTTGTTACAATTACTCCAATTAATGTTGCTGTATCAAGCAGTGATACAACAAGTACGGGCGGTAGCACAGGTGGTAGTAGTAGTAGTAGTTCATCGTCTGAAGCAGCTGCGCCTGCAACTCCAACGACCCCAGCAACAATACCAGGAGAATCGAGACAGCCTGCAGCTCCTTCAACACCAGGAGAATCTGCACAACAAGCAGCGCCTACAACTGCAGGAGAAGATGCACAACAAGGAAGACAGCCACTAGCAGGAAGAGCATTCTGGACAGATTTTAAAGAAATTGCGGGTGATTATAGTACATATTGGATAGGATTTGTTATATTCATGATTCTTCTTATATTTGTCTTTGTTACTGTACCAAAAGTAATGCGGCGGTTACACACACCAAAGAAGGTTCTGCCTCCACACCATTACTTTCGAGAACCTAATACGACACCACCAAGAAAATATTATCCGAGGAAAGAACAAGATAAAAAAGTAGTGAAAATTACAAAAAGAAAGTTTGATAATGATTTAGATAAAGAAATGGACAAAATTAACGCAAAGATTTCTGGACTTAGAAAAGGAGACATTTTACCGTCGCATAAGAAATCGTTTGTATTACAGGAAATCAAAAAACGTTCGTCGTATGACAAAAAGTTACAGGGAAAACTTCAAGATGTTAACAATCAACTACAGGGATATGCAAAAGTACAGATATTGAAAGAACCGAAAGATAGAAGTCTTAACCAGAAATTGAAAAAAGTTGAGAAGAAGTTATCAGAAATTGATACAATAGGATCAGAGAAGAAAACGTTTGTACTACGAGAAATGAAAGAACGTGCATCGTATAATAATCGTTTAGAAGATAAACTTCGTGAAATTAACAATCAATTACATGGATATGCAAAATTAAAGAAACCAAAGGCATATCAAAACAAAAAGCTTATACAGAAATTGAAAAAAGTTGAGAAAGAGTTAGCAGAAGTTAATACAATAAACTCAAAAAAGAAATCGTTTGTATTAAAAGAAACGCGAAGACGTACATCATATAATAAAAAGTTAGAACATAAATATGATGACGTGAAAGAAAAACTACAAAAATACACAAAACCTAGAAGATCTAATGAACCTAAAGATAAAAAACTACTACAAAAACTGAAACAAGTTGAAAAGAAATTGGCAAAAATTAATAAGATTGAGCCACCAAAGAAAAAAAGTTCAATAGAATTAAGGGAAGAGCAAAAAGCAAAAAATGATGTAAAAAGAATATCGAAGAAAATTGAAAAGAAACGTCCTGCACCACCAAACGAATTACATAATATTGAAAAGAAAATTAAAAAGTTACAGGATGATATAAGAAATAACTAATAAAAGATAATTAAGAAATTTTATTGAACAACAACTTTACATGTACAGGGAAATTTCTTTGCTGCACGTGTAAGTGCTTCCTTACCAACTTTCACATTAGCTTTATTTATTCTAAGTTCCATTAACGTTTGACCTTCTCGTACTCGTGCTGCTGAACTAATTGACTTTCCAAACGATTTCTTCATACCTGTACTCAATCTGTCTGCACCCGCACCGGACGCTAGCGGATTTTCACGTAAAACGTGGAATGGATAAATTTTAATACGAAGATGATACTCTTTTCCAAATGATTTTTCAAGTAATCTGTTAGATGTCATTCGAGCAGATTCAATAGCATTATGCCGAATATTCGTTGTTCTGGTTGAGTTAAGAAGGACAACAGAGTCGTACTCTTTGTTTGCCGTGCCCATATCAAACTTAATAACTTTCATATGAGGAAAGCCGCCACGTACGTAATTCTTCTTAACGTACTTACTAATACGAGTGTAGGGCCTCTCAATAGCGTGATATGCTGCGAATTTTCGTAATTTTGCCATATCCTTAGTAAAAAGTAGCCTGTTTATAAAGATTTCGAGCCTATTTATGTGGCTTTCCAACAAGTTGTGCCATAAGCCAACGGCTATACTCTTCATTAGGCTCAGCTGATACCTCTGTAATGCATGGAATAGAATATGAATGCATTTTGGCAATCTTTTTCGAGATAAGTGGAACTGCTCCCTTTTCGGTCTTAAGGATAAGGACATATTCGTTCTTTTTTGCGATTTTATCATTCCCTAAATACATACTTTTTATAGGAAACATATTAACACATGCAATAAGTCTTTCCTCAAGAAGAGATGACGAAATTTTCAATGCTTCTTCTTTTGATGTTGCTGTTACATACAAAAATACAAATTTCATAGTAAGAATAAAAAAATACTCCTTTTTTAATGTTTCCTTTTTCAGTAAAGAAAATGACTATATTTACATCTTTTCAGGTGCTTTTATACCTAACAATGCAAGACCATTATGAAGAACATGTTTGACAGAATCTACCAACAAAAGTCGAGATTTCATTTGATGTTCCAATTCTGAAAGAACGGGACATTTATGATAAAACTCGTTAAATGCTTGTGCGAGTGCAATACAATAATTTGCAATATGGTGAGGTTTTGATGTCTTTGCAGCTTTCATAACAACATGTGGAAATTCTGAAAGAAGTCTTACGAGTGCATGCTCTTCCGCTAACGTTAGTGAATCGAAATTAATGTTTGAAGATACTGACAGTTTATACTGAGATTTTGCTTTACGCAGTATTGAACATGCACGTGCATGAGTATACTGGACGTAAGGACCAGTTTCACCTTCAAAACTAAGCGAATCTTTAGGATTAAACACAATGTCTTTAGAAGGATCTGTTTTAAGCATAAAGAATTTTATTGCGCCTAGTGCAATAAATTCTGCACGTTCTTTAACTTCTTTTGCAGATATGTTCTTGTACCGTGCAAGGACTTCTTTCTTTGCAAGATTTGAAATCTCGTCCATGATATCGTCAGCGTCAACAACCGTTCCCTCTCGTGACTTCATTCTTCCCGTGGGAAGATGTACAAGACCATAACTTAAATGATAAAGGTTTTGTGCGTACGGTCGTTTAAGCAATTCTACAATTTTGAACAATTGTTTAAAATGAGTATTTTGTTCAGACGCAACAACGTACATCATCTTATCAAAATGAAAATCGTTGTACCGTTCCTCTGCACATTGTAAGTCTTGTGTCATGTAAACAGAAGTACCATCTGACCGTAACACCACTTTATTAGGAATTTTAAATTTCTCAAGTTCTGCAACGATACCATTCTCTTTCTCTTTAAAAACACCATTCTTGAGGCCTTTCATAACAATATCTTTTCCTTTCGTGTACATCTCAGATTCAAAATATTCCTTTTCAAACGAAACACCAAACCGTTTATACGTTTCTTTAAAACCGTCAAGTACCCATTTGTTCATCTTTTTCCATAACTTTAAGATGTCAGGATTTTTCATTTCCCATTGAATAAGAAGGTTCTGTGCTTCTTTTTTTAATGTCTCATCATCTTTACTTTTTGTTGAAAAGAGTACATAATAATCTCCAACAAAATGGTCGCCCTTTTTGTCTGGCGCTTTATTCTTTCCCCATTTTTGATACGCAAGCATTGATTGACAAATATGAATCCCTCTATCATTGATAATGTTGACTGGATGTACTTTATTTCCACTGTATGAAAGAATATGATACACAGCATTTCCTAGAGCCATGTTTCGCAGATGGCCAAGATGAAGAGGTTTATTCGTGTTAGGACCACAATATTCAATAACAATTTTCCTTTTATCTTTTCCCTTTCCATAATTCTTTTTTTCTGTATGTACTCTTGATAGAGTATCTTCTGCCATAACGGCATAATTTACAAAGAAGTTTAAGTATGGACCAACAACATCAATCTTTGAAATGAATTTTGGAACTTTGATTTTTTTCTTGAGTTTTTCTGCAACGTCTTTTGGATTCTTTCCTAACGTAAAACAGGGAAATGAATATTCACCCAATTTTGGATCTGGAGGTATTGAGAGTATAGTTTCTATTTCTTCTTTTTTTAACTTCGTTTCTTTAATAAGGAGTTTGATGATTTGTTGTTTAAAATCCATACATAAAAAGAATAGTAGTGTGTTTATTAAATTTTCTTAATAAATTGATTTTGAGATATGAAGTATGTACTATACAAGCAACGTGATATGTATGTTACGAAGACGAAATGTATTTAAACGAAGAAAGAAACATTTTATTTTTGATGAGAGATGTTAATTCTGCACGGAACTGTTCTAGAAGAGATTTAGATTCATTAATTAAAGATGGTCTAAAAATGAAAAGAGATGGAATTCCACGAATTGGTGGAACTGTAACAATGACATTCTTTGAAAAGTCAACAAGAACACATGGAAGTTTTGAAGCTGCAGCACAGCAATTAGGCATGCATGTTACTGGCTTTCCAGACCCAGAATCATCTTCCGTTGGCAAAGGAGAAACTATTGCTGATACTGTCAGGATGTATGAGAGATATAGAGCTGATGTTTTAGTAATTCGGCATCCTCTTGCTGGAGCAGCACAGGCTGCCGCTGATAGTCTAGATATACCCGTTATTAATGCTGGCGATAGTGATAATGGACATCCAACACAAACAGAACTTGACTTGATGACAATTCAAGAAAAGTTTGGCACAATTGACGGTAAAAAGATTGCCATGGTTGGAGATTTATTGTACGGAAGGACTGTTCATTCTTTATTCCAAGCATTAGAAGTATATGATTCTGATGTTTGGCTTGTATCCCCCGATGTTGTAAAGATGCCTCAATGGCGGATTGACGATTATAAAAGAGCTACAGGGAGGGAAGTAGTAATAACAGAAGACTTAATGGACGCTATAAGAAATGTTGATGTTCTTTACATGACAAGAGTACAAAGGGAACGTTTCCCAGATACTGCAGAGGGGAATTCTGATTTTATTAAAGCCGATAGAGCAATGCAAACAACTGCCAAAAAGTTAAGAGAGGCTAAACCAGAATTAATAGTTATGCACCCCCTACCGAGAGTAAATGAAATAACTCGAGATGTTGATGAAACAGAACATGCCCTATACTTTACAGAAGTAGAAAATGGACTTTTTCTAAGAGCAGCTTTAATCAATAGAATACTTAATGGAGAAGAATTTGAAGGACGAAATCTTGATCTTGGAGAAGAGCCAGAGTTACGGCAAGATTTAGAAATAACCAATGGTGCCAAAAGTGGAAGACATTTGATATATCGTCTTAATAACGGAACTCTTATTGACCACATTGAAGAGGGTAAAGGGATGATTGTATACCATCTTCTTGGCCTCACAGAATTAAAAAAAAGTGGTGTATCAGTTGTTCCACCAATGACAATTAACAGTAAGCGTTATGGTAAAAAAGATGTTATTGCCATTCATGGACACCAATTAAGTCCGCAACAATCGTGTTTACTTAAATTAGCTTCAGATAGAGCAACAGTAAATTACATTAATGGTGGAATAGTTAAAGATAAGTTTAATGTTGTACTTCCAAATGTTTTAGAGGGTGTACTTCAATGCCCACGAGATAAAGATGTTACCAATCCAAAGTATTCCCAACACTTAACTAGCCGTTTTTATGTAGAAAGTAGAAATCCGCTTAGAGTTCGTGACCATTTTTGTGGAACACCATATGGGGTTGAAGAAGTTAGGAAAGCATTAACTGCTCCACTTCTTGAAAAAATAAAAGCAAACTTAGAAAAAGGTTTTCTATAAGAATAAATTTAAACTTTAACACTAACTTTCTTCTTATCCAACACAAACACTTTTGCTTTACCACCAGTAAACGATTCAACCAATTCAACAGTTTCCTTCAAAAGAATTTTCATTTCTTTTTGAGTTATCGGTGAAAGAACTTCCAAATGAATAAGTGCCGTTGTAGTTTTAGGATGTAAAGAGGTCTTTTTACTTTTCCAATAATCTAATTTTGTTCCCAGAATGTTTTTCTCATCACGATAATACAATTCTCCTTTCTTCAATGATCTAAGAACACCCCTCTTCTCTCTTCCAGTAGAAACTGAAAACTTTATGTCACCAGTAATCTTATCAAGATCATCAACGCCAAATGGTACGATGTTTTTCAATGCAATGTAAGAAATGACGTTCCCTACAACATTCTTTTTTGCAACACTTTTCTTTCTAAGAACTTTCTGTAACAACTTTTCAACAGATGTGTGGTAATGTTTTGCACTTTTTCCAAACTTTTCCTGTGCAACTGCCCACGGCGAAATCATATGATGATTTTTTATTGTTTCTTTATGAAACGTAAATTGTACAAGATTTTCTGCCTCTTGAAGGAGATGTTTAGATTCTTCTAGCTTGCTTTCATTGTCAATTCCTTTAACCAGAATACATGCCACAGTAAACTTTGTATCAAATTTTGTAAATATTTCTTTGTTGAGAGATATTTTCATTTTTTCTTCCGTGCACGTTTTTTGTCAAGTTTTTTAACACTTTTTATTACTTTTCTTCGCAAAACAAGTCCACGAAGGACATTGAACGTTTTTCGTGGAAGGCCCATACGATGCCGTGAATAGCTAATACCATGATATCTGTTTAAGTGGTCCATATCATACCGTATGTCACGTAGAATTTTAACTTTCTTCCGTTCATAATATATTCGAACAAGTATAAGAATAATGTACAATCCAAATAAACCGCCAACAAGAACACTCAGTTTGCCAAAGAACGGTTGAATAGTATCTACCAAAGGTTGTAATTCTGGGCCAACATCAATCACCTGTGCCCCTAAAGCCGAAAGGACCATATAGATATTAAACAATTGAGGTTTTTATACTTTTCTGATTTGAGAAAGAAAATTTTATAAACAAACACAAAGAAAACATGTATTGACAGCCCCGTGGTGTAGTGGACTATCATCGTGCCCTTTGGAGGCATGGACCGCAGTTCGAATCTGCGCGGGGCTACATTTTTCTAACAACGTAGTTATAATTGTCTTAGAATTCTAATCACTTCATAAGAAGTTTAACTTTCTGTACTAATTCAGGCTGCACATAATGGTTCACAGTAACGGTATAATTATCTTTCCATACACAATCTTTCTTCACAAACCTTTTATGGCCCAACTTTTCTGCAATCGACAAAAATAATGTATCTGCATCTTTTTTAGATATTGTACGCTTACCCTTCAAAAAGTCTTTTACTTGTTTCGTCGCGTAATGTGACCTGATGATATGTGGATAAAACTCTGTTCCACAATATTTCTTAAATGCTTTCTTAAAATGATGTTCAGGAATAGGACGACCAGTTTCAGCTGATTTAAACACAAAATCGTTTCTTTTACATTTTGTAAGGTGGTTCTTTAAACGACGAACGTAGGTAGGAGAAAACTTTTGTTCAATACGTCGTGGCACACCATCTTTTGCGATATAATCAAACACCACATTATTTCCTTTAATCTTAATATCTTTTTTCTTAAGTGTTGTCAGACCTTTATGTCCGTGAGCACGATAATATATTTCGTTTCCTATCCTCATATGAGTATTAAGTAATGTATACATGGGAAGAGCACACGTATCATCTTTATCTTTCAACGCTTTTTCAACATTCTTGAGAAGTTTTGATTGTACTTTGTCAAACTTCCATACTTTGTGAAACTTTTCATTCCTATGACGATTAATTTTATCTAATGTGTAACAGTATGCATACGTTCCACCTTTATTTTGATACAATACATCCCAATGATCATCTGAAGACTGGTCATGAACTGTTAAGTTTGTTGCAAATAATGAAAATGCTTTATCAATAACATCACCGTTAGGAAGAATGTTTATACGTGCTCCCTGCGGTAAACCGTTAGAACCTAACTGACCTTTGAGAAATCTAGAATCTTTTGTATCAATAAGAATTTTAATGTTTTTATGAGCCTTAAACAACTTAACTATGCGAGGTACTTCAGGAAAACGTTTTGTTGATCGCTTCCACGATGTCCTGGTTTTTTCGTACGGTTTCAGGTCTTTAACCATGATACGTACCGTACCAACAGGAATATGTAATCTCTTTTTCACACCCATAGTATCTACTGGGAAACAACACGTCTTTATAAATATAACAGTTAGAAAAATGATGATTTTTAAACTACTTTTTTATCCTCAATAAATGCGTAGCGATTTATTGGGATCCTAAAAATGCGGTTTTAAGAAAAGTGTTATGCCATACCTCGTCCCTTAGATTGTTGTGGAACACTTTTACCGCATTTTTATGATTTTGTGCCAGTGTTCTTCAGCAACCATATATCCAACACATTTTGATGAACCACAATTGCATGGCCAATCTTTATAATCTTCCATATCGTATCCATAATTGTAACTTAACTCTTCATCTTTTTTGATGTCACGTAATGAAATAAGCCATATACTGCCGTTAATATTTTCTGGTTCGCAGTTAGGATCACAAGAATGATTAATGAAACCTGCCTTGTTCCACGGAACATTACCGTTAATATCATACTTCTTGTTAAGATTAAAAACGTACCGAGGATTTTCTAATTCGTCGGCTTCTTTCTTTGTCACTTTAATTCCAACATATTCTATGACTTTGGTTCCTTTAGAAATATCTTGCTTTGCAAAGACGCCTTTTCCTTCAATATCTGATCCTCGAACAAGGACCCATTTATTGTTTATCATAGTCCTGTTTGAAAATGTAACGAGGTTATAAGGTTTACTGTTAGTGATAGTTAAGTTTAATTTGTTATTTTAATAAGAACCATAACCATAGAAAGATATATTAATCTTATAAGATTAATTAAATCATGCAAATGAACTCCATAAAGACATTAACTGGTTACATAATAGCTGTCATTTATTTCCTAATAGCAATTATTGTTATTATTGCATCAATTAAGTCACCAATATTGCCTATCGTAATTGTTTCTTCTTTAATTATTGGAGTTGTTTTATGGTTCTTTTACATTTGGTTAGTAAAATATTTTTAAGTTTTATTTATTTTAAATAGGAAACTATATAAAAACTAAAAAAATAATACAGAAAGATGGATGTGAAAAGATTTTTTGGTTTGACGAAAGAAAAATTAATGTTGTTTTTAATATTGTTCTATATTCCTGCTATTGTAATCTTTACTGATTTTGTTAGTGGATTATATTCAAACACATATCTTTATGTACTAATTGGAATATCAATTGTAGCGTATTTGGTTTCTAGTGGTCTTTGTTTGATTGGAAAAGTAAATGAATTTCTAAGACCAACCACATTCAAATGGACAATCTTAGCTTTGTTTGCAGGAATCAGTTTGTCTATAGGACTTCCATTTTTTGACACTAATGTTTTAAAATTTGGAAGTGGTAATCTCACCGATATTTTAAGACGAGGGTTTACCAGAGATTTATTAGACATTCCATCTATTTTATTGCAGTTTTATGTTTATGCGGCAGTAGTTGAATATATTGTTAAAAAGATCAAAAAAGTAGAAGATATTTATGTTGATTGGAAATTGATGGTCAAAAAATGGTGGTTCTGGTTAATTATTGTTATACTAATCATCCTAATAATTAGTCAGTATTTCTGGACATTTATCTGGACAGCCGTTCTTTAATTATTGTAAAAGAAAAGATTTTTGTTTTTTATTCTTCTAAACAAATCATCTCGCCAGGATCACAACAAAATTCACTTGGACAGAACTGGGTACATTCTGTTGCAACTAGTCCTGAACAACAAACTCTTTCAGTTGGTGGTACGACGTATTCCTCAAAACCCAAACAATGATAGGTCTCTTGAGAGGAATCAAAACTATCATCAAGGATTTCTATTTTAAAGATCTTATCATCGTCCCACATTTCTGAAGTTCTTTGCACGCTCCAAAGAAAACCACTATTTTCATTGTTTGAAGGTTCCCAAGCAAGAGCCCACGCACCCAATGCCACTGGATAAATCTCGCCCACTAGTTGTCCATTACGACTAACTTTACATAGTCCTTTACAACCCTCTATCCAAAAATGATTTCCATCCCAAGTTAAAGCAGATCCACCTCCTTCTGGAAGTTCAATTGTTTCAAGAATATCTCCAACATTGTTGATTTTATAAAGTAAATTTGTTGTCCAACTTTTTAGATACAAATATTCTCCATCATAAGCAATACTTGAAGCACCAGAACTATCACCCATATTTGGAATGGTTATTGTATCTACAATTTCTTTAGTTTCATAATTCACTTTAAAAATCACTTTGTTTGTAAAGTCATTAATCCAAAAGAATGTTCCATCAAATGCCATTCCGTGAGGTTGTGCTAATCCTTCAACAACAAAAGTTTCAAGAATTTCTCCTGATTTAGGATCGAGCTTTGCAATTGTATCACCAGCACCTAGAGGTTTCCATAAATAATCTTCCACCCATAATAAAGTCCAACCAAATCCTAACCCTTCTCCAACTCTGTGTAAGACCCTACGAGTCTCATCTTCTGAAGGATACACATAGAGATATAAATCATCTTCCTCTCCAGGGATATAATTAATCTCAAAATTTTTCAAATCTTGTTGAATGAAATTTGGTGCTTGGAATGAAACCTCATTAGTATTTTGTATTGGCTCAATGAGAAGATTTACTTCAGAATCTATTGAATCAAATATTGAATCTAAACTTGTTGTTCCCCACCAATTATTTTTTAAATCAATATTAGAATCACCCGTTACTCTAAAGTTGAAAACTTGGTTGTTAAATATAGCATTGTCATTAATAGAACATACTGAATCAGCACACTCTATTCCACCATTGTTATTGTTGATTATATTGTTTTGAACTTCTGCTTCTGAATTAACAATAAAATGAAGAGCATATCTTGAACTCCCTTCAACTTTATTACTATTAAATACAACGTCGCTATTATCATCAAACGTTGCTCCAAACCAATTATTTGAAATTAAATTGTTTTCAACTCGTAGTTCTGATGCTTCACCATGTATTGGATTGTGCCCATCATAAAAGTAATTATTAGTTATTCTTACATCATAATTATATTGCTCTAATGCAATTCCATTGTAGGCATTTGAGTAAATTAAATTGTGATCAATATTTGCTGTTGATCTCTCTAAGTATACTCCTTCAGAATTTGACCACCGAATAATTGAATTAGTGACAGTTGCTGAAGAATCCCACAATGAAAGATCAAGCTGTGCATATTCAATAATTACATAATCAAGAACATTATCTAACAAACTATTTCTTATATTTACGCCATGCCAATCACCATTTATTGGATCAGGAGCAGAAGAAGTGAACCAAATTGGTTCAGTTTGAGTTCCTTTTGCAATCAATTTTCCACCAATAATGTTTAATCCAGACCTATTAACATTTCGATAGCCTCGCCCATATGCAAACTTCACAATGGTTCCAGGTTCTATTGTTAGTGTTATCCCTTCTGGAACTTCTACCCCATCAATTATCAAAACATTTCCTTTCCACGTTTCATCTCTCCATAATGTCCCCTCTTTTTCTACAAACTCACACCCAGTCTGACAACTCCAACCACAATCTAACCCCTGTTCACCAGCATTGTATTGGTGGTCGTAACAATGACTAACTGTACATGCACCATCATTACAAGCCCCACCTTCTTTAGAACAATCATAAGTATGGTCACCTTTATATTTGCCTTTTTCACAAACATATTCTTGAAGTCTAACACCATCTTTCCAACAGAAATCACTTTTTTCGATTTCTCCTCCAGGATAATTAAGTAAAGAAACATAACCAGATTCTTGATAGTTTGCACCACCATCTGAATCTTTACAATTGATCGGTTCTTTTCTGAATCTCTGAATTTTTGGATTATTTCTAATTGCTTCTAACTTTTTATATTTCTTAAGACTAGCTTCGCCAGAAAGATTAGGCGTATCTATATCTTCTGCTAAAACATAATTCAATTCCTCGTCTGATAATTGATCTAATTCATTAGCTAATTCTTCATCATAAATATCTTCCTGAGCACAACCAATTAGCAGAACTAATAAAATTAATAAAAACAAACATACGCCCTTCTTTTTCATATTATGTAACATAACCTAACCACATATATAAAATTAACCATAATAAGAATCCAACACCCAAAATTTTATAAAATTTGAAATTGTTGAAATGAATATGGGGGCGAAGAATAAGAAAGTAGAGAATAAAAGATTAGATCTTCTTTTTAGAGATATTGAAGTAGAAGAAAAAAGAAAAGTGTTAGAAAATGTTGAAACGTTAACATTTGAGGCAATTCAGAGACAATCTAAACCACAATTACGTTTAAAGAAATAATAATAATAATATTTTATGGAATTCTTTTAAGAGATTTTAACATATAATTTTCCTTTCCCTTCTCTTCTTTGACTTTTTCTGGTTTCACGCTCTCATCTTTAACTTTCTTGACAGTTATAGCTGTTGGATTAAGAGCATCCTTGAGAGTTGAAAATGCCATGTCCATTTCATCTTCCATTAACTGTTTTGACTGCCACTGTAAATTAAGACCATCTTCTTCTTGTCGAGGAATAATGTCCATAGCAAAATGAGGAACTGTCTGGCCAGCCCCCGTACCATTCTTAACAATAATGTTTGTTCCCTGACTTCCAAGACCTTCAAACACAGACACACTCACCTTATTTGCCATTATTGAACATTTAGTTACTATATCTGGAGGTACCTGTTCAAAGATTGTGAAATGTTGTTTAGGAATAACAGATATCTGTCCAGGAGTTACTGCAACGTCTCGTACAGCAACAACTACGTCATCATCTTCATATAGAAGATTATTCTTTTCTTCAATTATGTCACAATATTCACATTTCATCTTTATTTAAACAAGTTGGCAATATCGTCTAATCCAACATCCTCAGTATCTTTGATTTTTTTAGTTTTTTTATTATCTTCTGATTTTTTATTGTTAGATTTTTTAGGTTCAGGATCCTTCTCTTTAACATCAACAACTTCTTTTTTGATTCCAAGATGTTCATTAAGTTTATTCTGTACAGAAGACGTCACTTTATGTACCAACTCTTTATCAATAATTTTATCTTCAACATCTAATATTTTATCACCATCCCTTCGAGGGATAACATGTATCATGAAATGTTGTGCCCGCTGACCAGCAGCTAAACCGTTAGCAACAAAAATGCTAGTACCAGCAGACTTTAACGATTTGAGAATTACTTGCGACATTTTCTGTGCTATTAGAAACAAATGACTAATTTCCGTATCAGGAATTTGTGGCATGATTGCATAATGTTCCTTTGGAATAACAATAACGTGTCCCTTTGCTGCAGGATTGACGTCAAGAACAGCTATACATTTTTCATCTTCATAAATCTTTTTTGAGGGAACTTTTCCAGCTAAAATCTGGCAGAAAATACATTGTTGCTTTTGAAATTCTTGCAACTCTTCAGGCGACATGTTCTTAATCTTTTCTTCTAACTCTTTCTGTTGTTCCGGTGTCATTTGTTGCTGAGGTTGCATAGTATAATAATAGAGAAGATGTTTATAAAAGTATTGTGAAGAGATTATAATACTTTTTTATGCTTAAAAAACTCTTTAACATTAGAAAAACTAGTTTTAACAAACTTATTTGGATCTAACTTCCGTTCTTCTAATTCGTGCAATGCTAGTTTAACATGCGTACTTCCTTTTGGAATGGGAAAACCTGCAACTTTACTTAAATAATTAATTTGTCGTAAAGCAGATTCTCGTGCAAGGATAGATGCAGCAGCAACTTCAACATATTTAGATTCTGCTTTTTCAACACTAACATCTCCAATAGTACATCCAGGATACTTATCAACAACGTGTGTTCCAGAACCAAGATTGTGAGCACATTCTACATGAAATTTGTCTAACAATTTTGTTACATTTCCATCAAACTTATTATATTCTTCAGGAAGAATACTTTTTACGTAACAATCAGAAATCTGTCGTATTTTTTTTGCCATCATTACAATTTCTGTATCGCGTAACTTTTTACTATCTGCAACCCCTAATTCTCGTAATTTTTCTCTTCCCATATTATCTGCACGGACAGCAGCAACGACAATACCACCAAACGTATCACCTTTAAGCGATTCATCACTCCCAATTATCGTTCCCGTTTCTTTCTTGAAAACAACTCTTTTTGTAGCTTCGCCAATTCCATGTTTATGTAACTGTTCAGAAACATTTGCAACTGCATCTTCGTTTCCTTGTACTAATAACTTTCCAGACGTATATAGAATAAGCGTAGCACCGTTTTTCTTCATTCGTACTTCTTCATACACAGTTTTAGGTTCTTCTTTTGTAAAACCTTTTAGTTTCTCTACTGACTCCTTTTTAACGTTGGTGAATACGACCATATCATAAACAAAATTCATAAACTTATAAAATTAACTAAAAAACTAAAGAAGGTCTGCGAGTTCTTCGGCTTGTGAGAATGGTGCTATTGATTCTTTGAAGAAATCTTGTGCCATTTCTTTTATTCTATCATTTCCTGTAAATCTTCCCGCCCTTACAAGATGTGCCACGTTACGAATTTCAGGTACATGGTTGGCTATATGTCGTTTTAATGCAAAAAACAAATCTCCAGCTTTTTTCATACGTTCTACTGTAGGATTGTAAACTGAAAGTGAACGACACCCTGTTGGATCAGAACCAACATCAAACGGATTATGTATTTCACAACTAAACAAATCTTCATCGCCGCGAGCAATTGTCCAGACAACCCCCCCATAACAATGCCAAAGATCATGGCCTCGTATAGCATTTGCAACAGGATCTTTTGTATAAAACCACCCACCACCATTATTTTTCCTTTTCTCAACCTGTGTTATTGTTCCTTTTATAACCATACTTTGGATATGATGTGGAGCATATTGAGCATCTTGACCATCGTCTTCAACAAAGGGAGTTTTTTTTGTTCTACCACTTATCTCTACAAACTTTCTCTTAACATTAAATCCAAAATCTTTCCAATTTGCTCTTTGTTTAGAAAACGGCGAACATGAAGAAGAACTAAGATATTGTACTGCATCTTCCGCAGACAAATCTTCATTGAAGAAACTCGCATTGACAGAATAAAATATATGGTTGCCGGCTTCTGTTGTTGCAACACCTTCAAATATTCTTTTTCCAATGGAACCGTCAGCGTCGCAACAAAATAATTTTTTTCTTGCCATTTCGGTGTTGATATACCCTGGCGCAACAACGTCAAGAACTGCACGTAATCGTTCATCAGCACCACCATGAAGAGTTATTGAAGAATCAGGCATGTCACAATGAACAAGCGTTACTGCATCATATTTTTCACGAATTGCTCGTTCAACTTCCATCAACAAAAAAGTAACAAAATACATTATAAATTTTATGGAACATTACTTTAAAATACTATCAAAATTCGCCTAAACTTTTCTGAGCTTTCTTCACAACAGCAGTCTCGTACGATTTCCATTTACGTCTAAATAAGTGTGGATACTTTTCATGGTACGTATCAAGGAACTCTTTTGTTTTAGGATCAGACATGTACCCACTTCCAAAATCTACACCAATTTCTGCTTTAATCTTTTCAATGTACCTATCTCTAATAACTTTTGCAACAACGGAGGCAGCAGCGACAACGATATAATTCATATCAGCTTTATGTTCAACTACCAACTCAGCATTTGAACGTACACCCTCACTTAATTTATTTGCAAAGTATTCTGTATATGCAGGAATGTTAATGCTCGGACAATCAACAATAATTTTGTCTGGGTTTAACTCTGAAACTAATCGAGCAGACGTTTCCGCTTCTAACCAGTTTAAGTTAGAACTTTCTTCTGTTAATGAAAGGTCAATTGCGTCAGGTTCAATAACTTCAACTCTAAAGTTATGAGCAATTTCATGAATACGTTCAAACAGTTCTTCCCGTACTTGTGAAGATAACAATTTGGAATCTTTAACACCTAACCATTCCAACTTTTTAACATCTTCTTCTTTAACTGCAATGGCTACCATGACCAATGGTCCAAGTACTGGCCCACGTCCAGCTTCATCAATACCTGCAATGATTTTTGACATTGTATACTCCAATAGTTATGTTCTTTTTTAATAATTGTGAAATGAAAAGTTAGGAACGTGAAAAATTTGGCCCATTCTTATAAAAAACGTCTATGACACGTTGCGCCCTGATACAATCGTCAACATGTTTTGTCCTTTCATTCCCCTGAAGAAATGTAGCAAATGTGTTTAACTCTGCTTCAATTCCAGGAAAGTGACGTTGATCAAATCCCATGTCTGGATTATGTTCATACAACTCTGTTACGGTATCGCCTTGAATGAGAACAGCATTATCAAATCCTTTAACACGTATCATCCCCTCTGTACCAACAATTTCAAACACATAATCCGATTCTGTATGTGGCGAATATCGTAATGAAAACCAACCAGGAACGCCGTCCCTAAATGTTACTTTTCCACGTAGAGAATCTTCCACATCACCATGTAATAATTCATTACCAACATGATCAATCCTCATAGATGTGATTGGCTGACCCGTAAACCACAGAAATCTATCAATGGTATGGACACCATTCGTCAGTCCGACACCGTGACCAAATAATTCCCGTGTCACGTACTGTTGTGGAAAATTTGCACTTCCAAAATGTATTCGTTCATCAACATGCATTATTTCGCCAATCTCAGAGAGAAATTTGTGTGCAAACATAAATTCTGGATGATACCGACCAGTCATACCTACCATAACCTTAACACAATATTCTTCAGCTATATTTTGTATCTGTTCTGCTTCTCCAGAATCGATCCCCATAGGCTTTTCAAGGAGCATGGGCAACCCATATCTAACTGTATCCTCTACTGATCCCAAATGAAACGCTGTCGGTAATGCGTTAATAACAGCATCTAAATCGTGAGAACATTCTCGTAACAAATCACGATAATCGTCAAAAACATGTTCAACGGGAACAGAATCCATTTGAGGATCGGCAACACAGACAACCTCAAAATTATCCATTTGTGATGCAACAAAATGATGAATTCTTCCTACATTACCCATACCAAGAATGCCTACTCGAATAACATTACTCATTTTTAGAAATTACAATCCAAACGCATCCGTAAATTCGCGCATTCGTCTAAACTCAGCTAAAAAACCAAGACCTTTCTCTGTTATGACTACTGTTCGTGTACTTTTTTGCTTCTTTTTAGAAAATTCTTCCTCAACAACAACAAGTTCTTTTGATAACAGTTCTTCAAGATACTGATTAAGTAGTTTGTGAGATAAGTTTGATTTGTACATTAAATGAGTAGGTTTGATTTGTCCACCCTTGTTCTGAATAGAAAAGAGGATGTCATAAATCAGTTCTAACCGTGATCGTCGTGCTGCCATATATTTATTTTATCTCCGTTTAACTTTATTGTACGTATACAGAAGGAACAAAAATCCTAATAAGACTAAGATTTCGCCCACTGCATAAAAACTTTGGAAAAGAAATACAAAAATGAAAAAGACGTTTCCCATAAGGATAAGCATAAATGCTTGCATAATCTTTTTTGTATTCTTGTTTCCTGAATTCAAATAACTCTTATAGTAATTAAGAACTATGAGTGATAATAATACTGCGCTTGTAAGATAAAATACGGTATACTGAAAATTACTTACAATTGAAATAAGAAGTACCAAATAAATGAATAAGCCAATTTGACTTACTTCATAAAACTTTGAAAGTCGTGCTCGTGACTTTTGTGATATAAAAAATATTAAAAGCCATGCGCTTAACATTGCCATCATTTGAACAAAGAATGCTCCCCTATAGAACAATTCTGACAGTTGAAGACTTTGACCTGCAACTGGTCGCAATACGTCAGCGACAACTTCTCGGACAGGAAAAAAGTATAATACGCCACTTGTAAACGATTTGAATAATAATCCTACAAATACAAGAATAAACGCTAATGAAAAGTATGCATACTTAGTATCTTTATTAACACGATAAATGCGCCAACTATATCCAGCAATGAGAAATGCGATAAGCAGACTAACTACATTAAACACAATATCCCAACCATTGAACCATTCTGGGGTAAAAAACAACCTGAACATTTAGATAACCACCTTGATTTACTTTACAGTAACAAATTAGTGGCCTGGTTTAAAAGCTTTATGGTAGTATCATCTGAATTTCCTTCTAGAGTACCCATGCATAACCGATTAATAAAGGAATACTATTCTCTTGTATAGGTGATGCTGATGTACAAAGATTTAGAACAATTTGTTTCGAAATTAACAACTGAAGAACTTGTGTATCTTTTGTACAAACGTGGCACTATATACACAAAATATACATTATAATTCCATTTTAGAAACCAACCAACCTTCTTTCCGGGCTCAGACGTTTCGTTTCGGCCCGGTTTTTATTCTTATAAGAAATTATTCCAACGGAACTCCTGACCATAACGTCCAATCTTCTGAAGGACCGTACGCACCAAATGTAAAGTATGGTGGTTGTGTCTGACCAAAATATCCGTGCTGTACTTGCCCCCATGAACCGCGCTGTGCACCGCCAGCACCTGAACCGTACACCGGACTGCCAAACATTTTCCATGTTTTCATGACAGAATGAAATCCAGATACGTCAGTTGTATAATCTGCACCAGGTTCAACAATCATCTCGCCGTCGTACCCGTGTTTCTTAAATATCTTTACCATTTCTCTAATTGGTGTATTGCCCTCACCAGGTGCAAGATGATCATCCTGATATCCATAATTATCAACAAGATGTAAATGGCCCACAATACCTTTCTCTGCAAGTTCTTCTACTTTCCCTAACATCCATTTATTAAAATCATTATCATTTTCTTCAATACCCTTCTTAGGATCACTATTCCAATATTTTCGCCACATGTTAAAATGGCCCGTGTCAAACGTTGCAGTGATATGATCCTTTGCACGTTTCTGTGCTTCCTGTTCAGAAACTCCCTGTTGGACCAACATATCTGCCATACGTCTCCTTCCACCCTCAACAAGGTTTATTAATTCGTCAGGATGTGCACCATAACTTTCAGGGAAAAGGTTTTCCATTGCTACCTGGACAGGTTTCTTTAACTTCCCTTCCTTTTCAAGTCGCTGAGATTGTTTCATTGCAGACATTCCTGCTTGAGCATACGAATCAAACGATTCTCGAAGAGCGTACGTTTCTGCACTTTCAACATTTCGAATACTTTCTTTTGATTCTTCTGCTTGTGCCCACTGTGATGCTGACGATTCTTGTGAATATTTTATCTGCCTATCTTCTTCCCGAATCATTTTTTTGATCAACTCGGTAGGAAGTTTTGCATCTTCAGGAATAAGTCCCTGAAACCTATTCATTCCTTCACGCTTCAATTTCCACTTTTCGTCCTCATCAGTCTCGTCTTCAATCTTTTGATAGAACTCATACGCTTTTTTAAGTTTCTCCATGGTCTTTATATGTTCATCAAAACTTCCACCGTAATAATATGCATATCCACGTGATGTAGCAGCACTCGTTTCTAATGTTGCAATAATGTACGCCTCTTCCGGCCGAACAAATATTTGATCTTCTTTATGTGCGTCTTTAAACCGAACCCAGTTAGATGTATCAAAATCTTTATCAGTAATTTTACCATTTTTCCAATCTAACCACATTTCTCGTGCTCTAGAAGTCATTTGTTCTGATTCCTTAACAAGATCGTCCCAACTAAGTTGTTGAACTTTAAACATTCCCGTTTTGGGATCAAATTTTGGAACACGGTCCTCGTCAGGAATTCTGTTTCCTTCATAATCAAGATAAATTATCCTACCACTTTCATCATATTGAGATTCAGCTTTTTTTGTTATACCCTCTTCAGTATATTCTGTACCATCCTCAGCCACATTCCATGTTGGCCGTGCAACTTTTCGATTCTTTCGTGCTTCTTCAATAACTCTTCCCGTTCTTCTATCAATAACTCGGAATGATGCTCTGCCTTCCTCATCATCATACATTCTAAACTTTTTTTCTTTGTTCCACGTTGCATCAACGAATGGTCTAAAAAATTCTCCCGTATGGACAACTACGGGCCCGCCCTGAGAAACGTCCGCTGCAAAATGAATTGCGCGACTAATCTCGTCAACTGCTTGTTTTTTATTCTGCCGGTTAAAATTTCCCTGTTGGTCCATTCCAGCTAATCCCATAACGCCAACAGTCGAATGAGTTGTAAAATCTACCCGGTTTGCAGTTTGCATTTCACGTAATGCCTGACGTTGTACTTTACCATACATCTCTGGAGTATGTCCCTGCCCGGAGCCTTTACCCATACCCATAAAATTAAGTTCCATAGTCTTTGTTCCCGCACGCATTTTTGCGCCAACAGCAGGAAGGTTTGGAACGGGACCAAGACCTATACTAGATCCTATATCACCTATTCGTACACCGGCATCGTTTGTCATTTGTTCAGGGTTTGTTTCACTTGCCGGAAAGCCATGGTCTGCACCCATGTCATCCACATATCCCCTATCCATTGGCATATACCTACCAGTACCGAACTCAACCATGTCTTTAAGAAGAGTTTAGAGGTATATAAAACTTACGAGAAGATAAAAGAAATAGAAAGCTTTAGAACAACATCAATTGTAAAAAATATTGTAAAAATGTTACATTAAATTACTCAAGATTTATACATTTCATTGTCAGAACTTTTGTTTGCATGGTATGCCCTATCAAGTAAACGACCGGTAACACGTTTTGTCATTGATGTTACATTTGCTACTTCTTCCGTAAACCCACCATACGATCCCGATTCAGCAGCAGATTCTTTCTCACTAAGAGCATTATATATGTTACGTGCTTCTTGCTGTTCTTCATGTGTTAAGTATCCTCTATCCTCTTGCATTCTGTTAAGACTTTCAGCGTTTTGTAATAATTCATCAGCAGGTTTTTGACTTAACGCTTGAATATATTCAGCTGCGTGAACTTCAAGCGGACCACCGGACTTAGAAGACATGGGAACATTGAAAGTTTCTTCTTTAACAGTTTCTTCAAGACCCTTTCGTTCTTTCAGAACAGCTTTACCCTCTTCACTTAAACCAACAAGATCTTCTTTTCCCAATTCTGGTATGGGAACTTTATCTTCCCATTTACGTTTTTCTGTGATTTCTTGTTCACTTTCACGAATAGCTTTCTGCGCTTCTTCTATCTCCTTCTTTTTTTTCTCTTCAAGTTCCTTCAGTTTCTTGATACGTTCTTCAGGAGGAACATTCTTTAAATCATCTACCATTTGAATAAGAAATAAGAAGAACTATAAAAACGTTTACCACGCAACCATTCTGTGCGATTTCTTAAAATTCTTATAATTGTTCCATGTATGAAACTTTGTATAATTAACAAGGTTCTTTAACTCGGCCTCTAATGCTTTTTCAGTTTTTTTACTTGGTTTTTGAACTGATGGCCTCCCACTTTTCTTTTTAGAAACATAAAAATCTCCAAGAAAACTCTTCATGAACGGTTTCTTTACAGGTTCTTCTTCTGGTTGTTCTTTCTTCGTTGAATCTAAACTAGCTCGAGCCTCTTCAAGATATACGTCTAACTCACCACCTAACGCTTCCATCGCTTTCTGCACAGATGATGAAATTCCACCCATAAGGATAAGATTTTCTTTCTCTTTCAGTTTCTTATACGATTCAACCTGTTCATCAGTCCATCCATACACTCGAATGTTCATTTCAAAACGACCAATATGGACAGGACCTCGCTGATACCCCTCTTGTACAACTTTAAGTTCTGGCCGTGTACGATAATTAAACGTTGTCAAAACGCACCCGTTTGCACCCGTTTTTGGATCACGTTTACGTGCAAGAAGTTCAATGTCAAGCATACTATTTTCAAACGCAGCAACCAATTCTGGTGATTGCATACTTTTTTGTTTCAAAGTAAGTTTTTCAACATGTTTAAGGTACGGTTTTACCCACGTAATGTACATTTTAATAATTTCAAAATGTTGAAGAAGGTACTGTAACATAAATCGTCGCCGTTGTTCATGTTCTTTATGCGTTCTTTTTTTCCATTCAATAAAATTTCGTAAATGTCGTAACAAAACTCTAAGAAGGTTTTCGTTAAAATCTTTTCTTAAACTATTGATATAACTTTCCATTTCGCCAGAATCTTTAAATGGCGGTGCGTCAAAAAATAAGTCTGGAAGTGTAATGAACTCTAATTCTCGTGCCATGCCATAAACAGATGCAGCACTTTTCCCACCACCCTGAACCAAATCAATAAACATTCCTTTCAACGTTATTTCTCCACCTTTTTTTCGTTCATTTAATGGCTTCTTCATCTGTTCTTTTGATTCGTTATAATATTCAAGCCGTTCATCAAGAATACGCAATTCTCGTACCATTTGAAACAGTTCTTTAATCATTTTTCCTGTTGTTGCTAAGAACTGTGATATTTTGTCTTGCTGTGCACCTAACCGTTGTTGTGTTACGCCAAAGAATGCAGAATTTTCTGATGCTGCAAATGCATCTTCTAACTTTTCAATGATAGGAAATCCCTGCTGAAATTGTTCCAACATCCAAAAGTAAGGTTCTTCCAGACTTAAATCAAACATTTCCCATGAAAGACGATAAAATTTTTTAGGTTCAGGAAAACCTGTCTTTTCGTATAAAGATTGAAGGACTTCACGTTCCTCTTCTTTTTTAAATCCAAACTCTGCAAGTAATTCTGACCTTCCGTACGGTTGCCTATAAAAAGAACCTTCTGCCATTATTCACCTATTTTTATGATATTAAGTTGGTTGCATTTAATAAGTTTTTTATTTTATCACTATATTCTACACTTCCAAAACCATAAATCATCTTTCTTATAGAAATTGACAACAAATCCACTTTGTTGTAATAGACGTGTCCATTCATCACTTCTAAAACAATTAACTTCTTTTTGTTTCTGCCAATCATTAATCTGGTTGGATGATAATACCATAACAAATTTTCCATTATGTTTCAGAACACGAGTAATCTCAGATATTAATTGTGTATGATTCTTCACATAATTCAACAGAAATATAGTAGTAATAGAATCAAAAGACTTCTCGGGAAAAGGTAATGGTTTTTCAACATCACCAACAACTTTTTCTGTACACATATCATTAAAATCAAGCATCTTGGGAGAAATATCGAACCCTACTGATGTAATGTACGAATATGCACCACATCCAATGTCCAAATTCTTTCCAGTCAAAAAAGAAAGTTCTTGTTGTATCAACATTCTTTTTTCTTTACTAATTTTACGTGACCACATAAACGCTTCTGCGTTCCAAAATGATTGTACATTTTCAGGCCAACCATGTGCCCATGGAACAGAAGAAGAAAGAGAACATAACTTCTCTTTAACATCGATACCGTACTGCAGTTCCATTAAACCACACAAAAAATCGTTCTCTGACATTGTTTAAAATAATAATATTGCAAAGTTCATAAATCCTTGGAAAATGAATGAACTTGTAAGACTTCCCGTCATTAATACAAACGTGATTAATAAAATTCTTCCTAAACAAATAAACAATTCTCTGTTTACAAAATATTCAGTAATGTTTTGTTTCGCTTTATCATATTCCAAAGCCGCCATTGGCGATTCGTTAATTCCCATTGTAATTGCACCAAATATTGTTGCACCAAAAACGTGGCTCACCGTTGTTACAAATGCACGAACGAACCACGACAATGAAACAAATCCTGTAATGTATCTAATAATTTTACGTTTATCAATATGATCGCTTAAATATCCCGTTCCAATAACTAGGAAAGCACCAACACCTGCAAGTACCGATCCAACCAAACCAAGAGACACATAATTGTTAAGAATAGAAAAGATAAATAATGGCCATATAACGCCCATGGCCATAACGCTTGATCCACGTGAGACAAAAAATAATGAGTTTTTCCAATATTTTCTATTTACAATTGATTTAGCAGAAAAATGATATCGAACATGAGTATCTTTACTTAAAAAAAGAAATCCTGCAGATGCAAACAGTATAAATGCGGTAACAATAAAAAGTGGTTGGAAGCCAAACGATTTGATAAAGAAGCCGCCAATAATAGGACCAAATAATGAAGCAAGGATCGAAATTCCCTGTCTCTTCCCAACTTCTTTCCCTCTATGTTTATGGTCACTTGCACGTTTAAACACAAGGTGCATACCCATCCAATAAAATGAAATTGATAATCCCAGAAATGTACTGATAATGATAAGAGGAGTATTAAACGAAGGAAGAGTGTACAGTAAGAAAAGATACATAAGATATAATGGAACACTGAGAAGAATAGAATGTTTCATCCCATACCGTGTTGAGAACTTTGCAGCAAGTGGTGTTGATATTGCAAAGACAATTGAATAGAATAAATAAAAGTATAGAGTTTGTTGTAATGTAAACCCCATCTCACTATAAAGGTACAAAGGAACAAAAATTGCAAGTAATGATAGGGCAAAATTTCTTAGTGCAACAGAGATATATATCTGATTTAACTCTTTTTTTGGAAAGAACTTCCACCAAAAAATGTGATGATGTACCATTCAGATAAATAAAGTTTATAAAAGGATATAAGCTTTTCCTTTGAATGGGCCTGTAGTATAGTGGATAGTACAATCGGCTTCGGCATTGTTTCATACAATGAAGATACCGGTTAACCGGGGTTCGAATCCCTGCAGGCCCACATTTTTCTTTTACTACAGGAATATACATATTGGAACTAAAGTAGTTTTTTATAATCCGTCTTATTCTCTTAGGAGTTATGGGTGAATATGATTCTTTACGTGTTGGCCAACGTATCAAAATTCTGTGGAATAATCCTGAAGAACTAGAAGTCGGATTAACAGAACTTTCTGTTGCTGCATTACGAGAAGGATTTGACATTCAAGAACTTTTTGACAGTTCTGATCAAAATGGAGTGACTTTTTCCGTAATAAAAGTTGTTAGCGGAACGGGGATACCCGATCTAACACAAGAATATATGTCTCCCTACACAATAGAAAATATTGATAGAGAAAGTGTTTTAGAAACTATACGGTCAGAGTGTGTTGGTCAAGGAAGAGCTTTAGAAAATGTACTTGAAGAAGTATCAAATATCTATGAAATAGAACTTCCAAAAGCTGTACTTGTATATTACGATATTGGAGAGGAATCACTTGCAGAAATATGTGAGTTATCTCACGATGGAAGTACAGAGAGGGTTGCTGCTGCCCTTCATTGCACTGTAGAATATCTTGTTGGTGTTATGCCGAGAGAACCTGAACCAACAGAGGAAGAAGAAGGACGACTTATTTCATTTGACGCGTACAAATTTGAAAATGAAAGAGAAAATGATGATATGGACCAATAAGTGTCTTAGGAGATATGACACCCTATTATTTGCTACTTTGAAATAGAAACTTATTTATAGTTACATACTTTGGATGATATTAATGGGTACGTATAAATTGTTTGAGACTGAAGATCCTTGTGAACTTGAATCATTAGTGAATCAATTTCTTGGAGGAAGAAATGGCACCTCATCTACAAACAGAACATCTGATGGAAAGTATATAGCAAGCATAATACGGTTTGATAGTCGAAATGGAGAAACTCCAATTGATATTAAATACTTATTACCAAAGGGCTATCCAGGTGATAGTCATTCAATTGATGGAAACACAATTGGAGCATTGTATTTTAATAAACGTGAAGAAACGTCTTCAATTGCTGACCATTTTGAAATTTCGTCTCGCGAAGTTGTTCGCCACATTGTTGAATATCATCAAAAATTTAAATCGGAAGAAAAACTTCCAGACATTGATTATTCGTCTTTTACCCCAATAGAAATTGGTGCTGTAACAGAATATTTTTTACAAAAAAAACAAACACTTGACAATATTGCAGAAGAAACAAAATTGAATGTTGCTATAGTAAAAATATGTGCAGTAGGAAATGTATACGATGGAAAGAATAGACAACATGTTGCAGAGGAACTTCAATTAGAATTGGATGAAGTAACAAAATGTGCAATTTCTTACAAATTTACACAATTGCCAAGCAATAAAAGGGTCAGGTCAGAAATAGTTGGAACTGAGTTTGGTATGGGCGCAAAAGATGCTGAAAAAGTCGCAGTAACATACCTTAACATTGCAGGATTATCGCAAAGGGCAATAAAAGGATTTCTTAATATTGGAGATATCAAAATACGGCGACATCTTAGTAGATAGAATACACAATAACCTTTAAATAAACACATTTATTCTAGAGTATAATGGTCCTTGATAAGCTTGGAGATTCGTTAAAGAACACGTTACAGAAGATAACAAAATCAGTTTTTATAGATGAAAAGCTCATTAATGAACTGGTTAAAGACATTCAGAGAGCACTACTTCAATCTGATACGAATGTTCAACTGGTATTCAATTTAAGTACAAAAATTAAAGAACGTGCAAAAGATAAAACTCCACCAGGTATAACTAAACGTGAACATCTTGTTAAAATTGTGTATGAAGAATTAACAAATTTTTTAGGAAAAGAATCGTCAGAAATTAAAATTACTAAAAAACCTACACAGATTATGCTTGTTGGGTTATTTGGTTCAGGAAAAACAACAACAACTGGAAAACTTGCAAAATATTATAAAAAGCGTGGTTACAAAGTTGCTGCTATTCAAACAGATACATGGCGGCCAGCAGCGTATGAACAACTTAAACAATTATGTGAAACTGTTGGAATAGATTTCTTTGGTATAAAGGAAGAAAAAGATCCAGTTAACATATACATGGCTTTTGAAAAGAAGTTTAAAGATTATGATATCATTCT
>JABHDY010000002.1 GCA_018676855.1 Candidatus Woesearchaeota archaeon | reverse complement strand
TAACGTTGCAACTATGCGAAGTCTCAAAAGGGTGGCATCTGGGATGAGGCAAACCACAGCCCGAGCAGGTAAGGGTAAATTTATTTTGAAAATTATAAATTTGGTTTGAGATTTGGGAGAGGCGAAAGGAGTTAAAAGGTGGCGACTGGAGCCGAACCGTATAGTTGCTGTTAGTTTCTCCGACTTACGAGTGGAGCGTAGCGGAACGGAGTGAGGAGGATTCGTAACGAAGTGGAGAAAGTTTTTTGTGACCGTACATTGAACATTGGCACAGTTAAGTAAGAAAGGGTGAGAAAAATTTGTAAAATCTCTTGATTTCAATAAATACTCCTCTGATTTCATAAATTGATATTTGATTTCAGTAAATATTATGTTTCTTTTCAACTTATGAAATAGTATAAATAAACACGCGAGGTGTAAAAATGGATTTAAATAAAAAAGTATTAATTAGCATTTTTTCTTTGCTAATAGTGGGAGTTGTTTTTGTTAGTGCAAGTAGCTATTTTAGTATGAATGAATTACATGAAAAAATGGTAGCTTCTGAAGGATTTGAGGAGATGCATACAGCAATGATGCAAGGAGATTTTGAAACATCTGAGAAATATCATGAAAAGCTTGACTTTGAATGTCCAATGCATGATTTAGTTAAAGAAGGAGATGTTTCACTTGATGAATTTCAAGTAATGCATCAATGGATGATGACAGGAGATTTCCCAAAAGAGAAACCAGTTGATTTTAGTGATGAAACTTGGAATTTACACAAAAGCCATCATCCTGAGATTTATAGATAAATTTATTAACTTGTTTTTTTTATTTTTAATTAGGTGAAAATATGCAAATAACAAAGAATAAAATATTAATCTCAGCCGGAATGATACTGTTGTTAGCAATCTTAATCACTACTTTTTCTATGTATCATACTAAACACTTAGGAAGCACATTTTTTCAATATCCATTATTTCTTTATGGAACAACTATTCTTTCATTAGCAATAGGGGGTTATATTGTTTATCTTTTTGAAGACAAGATTAGTAAAGTTCAAATTGGAAAATTACTCTCAATATTGCCTCATGATGAAAGAAGAGTTATGAAATTATTGTTGGAAAGAAAGGAAATAGAGCAGAATAAATTAGGAACTCTTGCAGAATTAAGTCCTGTGAAGATTTCTAGAGCGATTTCAATTCTTGAACAAAGAGGAATAATTGAGAAGAAGAAGCATGGATATACAAACCTCATTGTTTTGAAAATTTAGAATTTTTCTCACCCTAGTTAAATTTAGTTTTTGTTTGAAGAAGTGCCAATGTCAAAGTTATTAGATTTAGCGTAAGCTTAGTATCAAAAAAGGTCACAAAAAATTGAAACTAACATCGCAACTATGCGAAGTTGTTTATATCCGAAGGATAATAAACAATTTGGGAAACGTCCCGAGCTGAGGGACTTTCCGCATAGTTGCTGTTATGCTCCCCGAACGAAGTGAGAGCGCAGCGTGGTCTGAGCGAAGCGAAGAAGTAATTTTCAGGGAATAAAAAGCTTGGAACCCCTAATTTTATATATGTGTATTAATTAATAATAGAATTATGAATGTTAAAGAAAAAGAGGTAATGAATAGAAATATCTGGAAATTTGGTTTATACAATTTTATAGACCACATTAGAATGATATGGATGATCAAAACTATTTTTCTCTTATGGTTGGGATTTAATTTTACAAGCATGAGTATTCATGAGTCTATTTTAGCTTTAGTAATCTTCTTGTTTGAAGTACCACTAGGAGCTTTAGCAGATTTTATTGGAAAAAGAAAAGCAATCGTCATTTCTGCAGGATTGCATGGTATTGGATTTATGTTGATTGGAATAATGAATGTTCCTGTACATTATTATTTTATTGCTATAATTATGGGTCTAGCATTTTCTTTCTTTTCTGGTTCTGATGTAGCATTACTTTATGATTCATTAAAAAGAGTGAACCGAGAAAAAGAATATAAGAAAATAAGAGGAAGAATTAATGCAATTGGGCAAGTTGGTTCAATAATTGGTGTTTTTGTTGGACCTGCTCTTTATCTAGTAAATCCAAGACTAGGTTTTCTTTTAACAGGAGCAATATATTTGCTAGGAGCGATAGTTTTACTAACCATGAAAGAACCGTATAATTTTAATCATAAATTTACACTAAAAAAACATTGGCAACAAACAATAGAGAGTTTAAAATTTTCATTCAAACATATTCAAGTAAGATGGATTATATTTTACTTTTTTGTAGGACATATTATCTATGAATTAGTTTTTGCATTTTTTCAGCAACCAATATTAACAAACGTTGGAGTTACGGTTGAATTCTTTGGAATATTGTTTGCGGTTATGATGGGAATAAGAGCAATAGGTGCTTATTTTGCAGATCATATTGAAAAATTGCTGAAAGAAAATTTAATTTTATTGTTAGTTTTGTTAAGTCAAGTTGCTATCTTTTGGTTTTTAGCTAGTGGAAATTTATTTGTTGTAGTTTCTTTCATTGGTTTATTGTACTTCATATATGGTTTTGAAGATATTATTTTAGAAGATTACATTAATGCACATATTTCATCAAATAAAAGAGCCACAGTTCTCTCTGTTCAGAGTATGTTTCATAATGCAATGATGATAATAATCTTTATTGTAGTTGGTAAAGCAATTGATCTTTTTTCAATGGGTACAACATTAAGATATATTTCAATGGCATTGCTATTATTAACTTTGATTTTATTTACATTCAAGAGAGGACTTGCGGTAAATGGTAAGTTCCAAGTTTAGTTTCTAAATCCCTGAAAATTATTGAGCATAACAGAGTATATGCGAATGTAGGGATATTTGTCGTGGAGGGGGCTTGAAATGGGGAAATTTTAAGGCTCATACGTGGCAAATTAGATATTTTGCATATACGGTGTTATGTTCATTTAACCCACTACCCACTGGACAAGTATGGATAAGGTATATAAACAAGTTTTGTTCTTAGATATTGTATGGATGTTACAGGACTTGTAAAGAGGGAAGCATTGAGAAGAGGACTTAGCCCAAGAACGGTAGATACATATTGTAGTTGTTTAGGGAAGTTTTTTCGTGTTGTTCAAAGGGATCCAAAAGAATTGACTAAAAAAGATATTTTAAAATATATTGATACGTTGATTGAAAGGAAAGCTCCTGGAAGTACAATTAACGTGTACCTAAATTCATTGAAATTTTTCTATGAAAAGGTTTTGAAAAAAAAATTGACAGTAAACCTACAATTTAGTAAAAAAAGAAAACATTTACCAACGTTTCTTACGAAAGAAGAAATCGAAACTTTTTTTCACGCAATCGATAATAAAAAACATTTGTTAATGATAACGTTACTGTACTCAGCAGGATTACGTGTCAGTGAATTGGTACAACTTAAAGCAGAAGATTTTGATTTTAGAAATAATTGTGGATGGGTACGAGCCGGAAAAGGAAATAAAGATCGGTTCTTTATACTTTCAATGGGGTTAAAAGATACACTATTTAATTGGATTCAACACAATAATATTATGTATAACGAATATGTTTTCTCAAGTAGAAATGGTCATTATAGTATTAAAAGTATTCAAGAAATTATTAAAAAAGCGACTAAGATAGCTGGAATTAACAAAAATGTTCATCCACATACGCTACGTCATAGTTTTGCAACACATTTAATTCAAAATGGTAATTCTGTTTTTGAAGTACAACAATTATTAGGGCACAATTCTGTTAATACAACTATGATTTATGTTCATATGGCGTCTCCCAATTTGTTAAAGATACAAAGTCCGTATGATTCTTTACGTATTAAAAAGAAAGTTTAACGGATAGTTTAAATGAAAATTCAACGTGTAAAATTTAAAGATATTGAACAAGTACCACATTTACAAGTTAACACTGCGTTTAAGAGCAGTTTTAACGGTTCTTCACCAGCCCCATTCATTGGGAGGTATGGATATCCAAATGTTAACATAGGCGTTCTAAGCCCACAATTTAGCGGTGATATGACCCAATATGATTCTCCAAGAGTATGGAACAAAAAGCAGTATGCTATAGGAAAAATTGCATCGTTACGATATGGACTTGTCAATTCTCGCAGTAAATCAAATATTACAATACATAATAAAAGTCGTTCGAATACATTCCTTGAGATTTGTCAAGAAGTTGGCATGGCAAAAAAATCTGCAGAATTGGAAATCTTACTGAAATCCAAACCACAATTACAATTAAAACCTGAAAAAGAAATTCATCCGTTCGGTCCGCAAAGTATGATGCGAAAAGCTCGCATAACAGAAAATACGCGGGTTGATACTCGTGTAGATAAAGTGGTATCTGATACTGACCTTAAATCTGTACAAGGTATTATGAAATTGTATAGAAAAGGATTTGAAGAAAATTCTCTTCACAAACTTTTATCTGTAGGTACTCTTGGTATAGGAAAACAACGTAAACTTGTTCCAACACGATGGAGCATAACCGCTGTTGATGATACGATCGCAAAAGAATTGGTTAAGGAAGTTAAAGATTATCAAATTGGTGAGTATAGTTGCCATTTTGGTGGTGATTGGGGAAATTATTATCTTCTTCTTTTCTTTCCAGACGTGTGGAGTTATGAATTGTTTGAAACGTACCTTGACCTTCGTGTTAATCCATGGAGCAAGAATGGGTATGCGTATTCAACAGATTATGAACCATATGATGGAAGAAAAACGTATGCAGAAGAAACAGCTGGCGGTTTTTATGCTGCACGCCTACCAATATTAGAAAAAATGAAACAACTACAACGGCAGGGAAGTTGTCTTGCTCTACGATTTATAAGTTCAGAATATAATGTTCCTCTTGGCGTTTGGGTGTGTCGAGAAGCATCTCGGAAAAGTTTACAAGAAAGACCAATACATTTTGCATCACAAGAATTAATGATTACGTACGCAAAGGAAATTATACACAGAAAGTTTGGGTTCAATTTAGACATGCTTTTTAACGAAAGTATTCTTCTGAAAGAGCTCAAAGTACAACGAAAACTGACACAGTTTTAACATTTTTGCAACAATTTTATATTACCTGTTTGATGATGAATGAGTTTTACTTCTTCCCGTGACAAACAAAGTTTATAAACAGTATTCATTTCATAATTTTCATAATGGTTCGTGATATTGATAGAGAATTTGAAGAATTTGTTCTTAAAAATTATAATAAATTAACAGACAATCAAAAAAATATTTGTCGAGTTTTAGGGATTGCTGTTCCCTGTTAAAAAAACTATTTTTTATTAAATTTTGTACCGCGAAATATATATGCTGCAACGATGATAGCAATGCCAAATATAAGTGCAGCTGGAACAAAACTGTTTTCTTGTACAATTATCTTCTCAGGATATAAATGGCATTCATGCTCACTGTTACAATATGCGTTGTCTGCACAGTCCCTATTACTATTACATTCACGCTGTGCTATGTTAATAAGAAAAACGCCAAGGATAACGAGTGCAAGGATAATTGCAATTGCTGCAAGGGCAACACTTCCATTTTTATTCATAAATTTGCATTGTTAATGGTAAGTTTTTAAAGATTTCTACTTTCGAGTTACTCGTTTTGTATCTATTTCAAGGAGTTTTGCAATGTAGTTACCTTTAGCCATTATTATTTCGTCAGGTTTTAACCCACCAAGCTCGTGAGGAAATACTATCCATCCTTCTTCTTTATGTACATGATAATCAGGTAATATACGTGGATCAGTTTCATTTCTGGATGGTTTGTAATATACTGTTGCTATACGTATATCGTTGGGAACACTTCTTCCTGACTTATCTGCTATAATTTTCCATTGATGTAATATCTCTTGCATGGATAAACCAGTGTCAAAAATATCATCTATAAGAAGTACTTTATCATCTTCATCAGCTTTTTCAACAAAATATTCTAAACCAAACACAGATACTGATTTGTGTGGTTGGTCAATACATCCATTATCATATTTAGACGTTTTTATTGGGTTGTGGTCTAATGTTAGACCACACATCTCAAAATATTCATGCACAGCTATTCCTATTGGGGTTCCGCCTCTCCACGGAGCAACAAGAAAATCTGGTCTGAAATCTGATTCAATGATGGTATGAGCTAACAAATATGAATCATCAAGAAGACTCTGGGCAGTTACAAAATGCTTATCGATCATACAATATCACTACCAGAACTATTTATATGCTTTTCTTTCCTAGAGGATGTAGGACAAAACATTTATATTTATAGAGTATTTCTTTTGATACATGGTCGTATATACAAAAGTATGGTGGAAAAGGATGTTTGCATCTCAAGAAAAGTCTAAAAAAGTTAATATATTAAACGATATACGTGCAATTCGTGAATCTTTACAGGACGTTCCTACGGACGTTGGATTTTTACAGAAAGAACTTGTACTCTTAGAAGAACTGGAAAAAGAGTATAAAGTTGCAAAGTCTGGCATTGTACAGGTAAATTTACAAACACAAGCAGATCATATTGAAAAGATATTGGAACGGTACGAATCGTTTCAAAACGATGTAGACATTAATGGTCTACGTGTAAAGATGATTGCACAAGAATTCTTAAAACGGGCAGCAAAAGCAGACATGAAAGATTTGGTAAAAGCAAAGAAGAAAGAACGGCGATGGACGTTTAAGTGGTAAGTTTATTTTGCGAAGAATATTTTCTTTACTATATTCAATAATTCAAAGTTCAATTACCCAACAAAGATTTTATATTTTTCATTGCCTGAAAGTTCAGACAGAACACGTTTAACAATGATTTGTTTAGGATCTGGTAATAGTTTTACTCTGTTCTTAATATCGTCAAAACTTTCGAACGGTTTCGCTTTTCGCGCGTCAAGAACTTCCCACATATGTTTCTTTCCAACACCTGGCAGTAATTCAAGTTGATGCATCCTCATGCTTAACGGTTGTGCTTTGTTAAAAAACTGTACGAAACGCTTTTCATCTTTTGAAATAACCTTTTCAATTGCGTGCTGTAATTCGTTCCTTGCGGTACTTGTTAATTTATCTTCTCCAATTCTTCCCTTAATATGATGAATCTCGTCCCTCTTTCCGTCACCAATGTACACTTCTTGTTGAGGTTGTAAGTGAACTTCCTTTTTAGGTATAAGTTCTAATAATGTTATATGGCTTGCACCAAGAGCTTGTGCAATAGGGTTCTTTATACTTCCCTGTTCGTACGGATATCCATGCGGTAAAAAATCTAGAACTACTGCGTTTTCTTCCCGTACATTTCGTTGATCTGGTTGTGTTTCTTGCATATTACGTAAGTATTACCTCTAGATTAATAAAAATTGCGCTTTTATTTGAAAATTATGAGTACATATCCTTATTAGGAAACAAACTCTTTAACAACTTTAACAATACTTTCTTGATCTTTTTTTGGCATACTTAATGGATATGCTTGTAAAATCACTTTAAGATCGTTTACTGTTGTTGGAAGAAAATTGATTATGCTGGTAATGTGTTCTTCTTTAAGACGTGTTAGGTCCAATTTTAACAATGTCTTACGTAACTCTTCATCCACGTTCTTTGTATTTTCTTGAACAAAGTTGTCAAAGAACTCTTTTGTCTTGTTAGACCTATAATTAAGTTCCTTGTCACGCTTTTCTACTTCTTGAAGAACTTTTTTTGCTTCAGCGAGGGTTACCGTTTGTTCTTCTATAAATTCTGGATTTACCATTTTAATTGTTAATTTTTATTATATATCTTTAATGCACTATAAATCTATTGCTTTTTAAGATGTATTGGATGAACGTACAATAATTTTTGTTTTCCACCATCTTTAATGATGATTTCGTAACATCTACCCTTCTTTTGTCCGGTGATAGTACCCGTCATACCATAAAAACGTCTGAAAAACTGGCCCTTTTTAACACCAGGATTAATAATAAGGGCGACTTTATCCTTCGCAGTAAATTCTTGAAAGTATATACTTAACGGTATTTTACCCTTTGAACGAAGCGATTGTGTAAACAAATGTCGTGTTTTTCTTCTTCGTGAACCTATTCTTGTTGCCATATACGCTTATTTTTGGGATATGTTTATAAAGTTTTTGGATGGGAAATTGTGTATGGCTTTAGATTTTTATACGGAAATCATTACTGAACTGAAACAAAATACCTATTCGGAGAAGCAATGGGCCAAATGTAAGAGAGATTTAGCACTAAAACATGGATTAATGACAATTCCAACCAATATTGATATTTTGTTACGTGTTCCAATGAAACATTTGGGAGAATTAACACCAAAATTAATAACAAAACCTACTAGGACATTGTCAGGCGTTTCTCCCGTTGCCATTATGACAAAACCGTTTCCCTGTCCACATGGTAAGTGTACAATGTGTCCTGGTGGTCCAGAGAGTGAGTTCGGAACGGTTCCACAATCGTATACTGGCAGAGAACCGGCAACAATGCGTGGCATACGGAACAAGTATGATGCATACCTACAAGTGTTTAACAGGTTACAACAATATATTTTGTTAGGTCACAATTGTGAAAAAGTTGAACTTATACTTATGGGTGGAACTTTTCCCAGTTTTCCACTTGATTATCAAGAAGAGTTTGTTACAGATGCGTATAAAGCAATGAATGATTTTGCAGACATGTTTTACATTAATGACGAATTAGATTTTGTAAAGTTTAAAGATTTTTTTGAATTGCCATGTGATAATATTGGAAGTCCTTCTAGAACAGAACATCTTCATAGTAAGATCATTGAATTGAAAGGTTCTGATGAAAATGAAACAACATTAGAAACTGAACAGTTACAGAACGAAACTGCACATATTAAATGCGTAGCACTATGCATTGAAACCAGACCAGATTATGGTTTACGTGAACATGGTAATCAAATGTTACGATTAGGATGTACACGTATTGAGTTAGGAATACAAAGTGTTTACGATGACGTTCTTGAAAAGATTCAACGTGGACATACAACTGAACAAACAATAAAGTCAATACAGGTCCTAAAAGATGTAGGGTTTAAGGTTGCTGGCCATTACATGCCAGGATTGCCAGGTGTTAATTATGAGAAAGATTTAGATGGAATGAAACAATTGTTTACTGATTCAGGATACAAACCAGACATGATAAAATTGTATCCGTGTATGGTAACAAAAGGAACCAAACTGTATGACGATTACGTTGCTGGAACGTTTGTACCACTTGACGCTGAACGTGCTGCGAAGCTCATTGCAGAATTTAAACCATTTATTCCTGAATATTGTCGAGTAATGCGTGTCCAGCGAGACATTCCTACATACCAAATAGAAGCTGGTGTTGAGATGACAAATTTACGACAATATATAATACAAAAATATAATCCTCTGTGCAGATGTATTCGATGTCGAGAACCTAAACATAAAATTATCGATTGGGATTCAACAGAATTAAAAGTTATTGAATATAATGCTAGTCATGGAAAAGAGTTTTTCATTTCTGTTGAAGATGTAAAGAACGACATTCTTATTGGTTTTTGCCGTCTTCGATTTCCTTCAGAAAATTTACGTGACGAAATTACGTCTGATAGTGCACTTGTACGAGAATTGCATGTGTACGGTACAGCAACTGCTCTTGGTGAAGAGGGTATGATTCAACATAAAGGTTGGGGAACAAAACTTATGGAAAAAGCTGAACATATTGCTCTAAAACATGGTAAAATAAAAATGGTTGTTATATCTGGAATTGGCGCCCGTGAGTATTACAAAAAAAAGCTAAACTATAAAAAAGAAGGACCATATATGGTAAAGAATATTGTAGATAATACTCAAATTAATAGTGTGAGTGAGTGAGTGAGTGAGTGAGTGAGTGAGTGAGTGAGTGAGTGAGTGAGTGAGTGAGTGAGTGAGTGAGTGAGTAAATGAATGAATAAATATTATAGATAAACAATGACATTATACATTATCGGAATTGGACTGGCAGATGAAAAAGATATTACTGTAAAGGGTTTAGAAATTGTAAAGAGATGTAATATTGTATATTTGGAAGAGTATACTTCATTATTACAATGTTCATTTCATGACCTTGCAAAGTATTATGATAAGGAAATCATCATCGCTGATAGGAACACAACTGAACAGGGCGATACAAAGATTATTGAGGAAGCTAAAAATCAAGACGTTGCTTTTCTAGTCATTGGCGATCCATTTTCGGCAACAACGCATGTTGAATTGTACAAATTAGCCAAACAAAATGATGTTGACGTTAAAGTGATAAATAATGCGTCTGTATTAACTGCTGTTGGTATTACTGGTTTACAATTATACAAGTTCGGAAAGACAACGTCAATCCCGTTTATTGAAGATCATCCGAATTTAGAAACTCCGTATACCGTTCTGAAAGAAAACATGGAAATGGGTTTACACACATTATTTTTATTAGACTTAAAACCAAGAGAGGAAAAATTTATGACAGTTGCTGAAGCGCTTACTATCCTGACTACAATTGAAAATAATAAAAAAGATAAGTTCATATCTCAAGATACGTTTGTTATTGGATGTGCACGGTTAGGATGTTCAGACTTCATTGTGAAAGCAGGACCACTGAAAGAAATACTAAATGTTGATTTTGGAAAGCCACCACATTGTCTTATCATTCCGGGTAAGATGCATTTTATTGAAGAAGAAATGGTTGCGAGATATTTTTAAAAGTTTTTTTTAAAAACTTATATTATTAATATTATTATTATTATTATATATTTACGTCATTGGGCCATAATTAACATCGTTCGTAACTGCATACAACCTTTCAAACATGGTAAATAGTGAACTGTTAAACTTTGCCCACATGTCAAGTTTACGTCTATCCATAGAACTAACTTCAAGCGCTGATCCGAAGACTGTTGCATACTGTATCTGAACCAATGTTTGTTTAGCTTCTACTTCTGTTATGACTTCTGACGCTTCATCAATAAGAACTCGTTCAGTTTCATATTCAGGTTCAGACGAAAATGTTCCCCTATGTTTACTCTCACCGTACCATAACTTAACATAATCTAATGGTGCATCTGTACGAAATCCACCCATTGCAAACTCTTCATTTTCAAATGAATAGGTTATTTGAGATAGTACAATTTCATCTTTAGTATTATCATTTTCTGTTTCATTGTCATCATTATCTTCAATCTCTTCAATCTCTGTTTCAAGATTTTTATTTTTTGTAGAATTATCTGTATTCTCTATTTCTTTAGTTGTACTTTTGAATTCTCTAATACTATCTACCACGGTATGTTCTTTATTTATTATATTGTTTATTTTATTATTGTTTTTATTATCTATAGTGTCATCAAATTGAACTCTGGTAATTGTTGATATTGCTCTTGCTATAGAAATTATTTCTTCAGTAACAATTCTCCTATACTTATTTTCACGAATTTCTATATTTACAACACGTTCTAATACTATGATTTCCACCCCAGAAATCATGAAGATGGTAGCTTTTTATAAATATTGTGTGTTTCAAAGAAGTAGTAAAAATAATATAGTATAAATGAAATTACAATAATGGAAATCGAAAACCTTCTTCATGTGCAGCGTCCTGAATATACTTAAACTCATTTTTTGTAACACTGTCAAAATTTAATATACGGCGGTTAATAGTAACGTTAACTAAACTCCAATCAAGCACATCATTATCATCAACAGTAATACGGACGTACCGTTTCGTTTTCGGATACAACTTTTTAGTTTTTCTATCTAATATATACTCATCACGCCATGTGTCAGGATGAAGAATTACCCACTTGCCACGTTCTTCAACGTACTGTTCATGTGTATGACCAAGGACATGAATCTTATGGTTGCCAAGTGAACGTCTTTTCTTTCTAAAAACGTCAACAATTTTATCAACGTCCCAATGCATTTCCTTAACCCTTTTGTACGCCTCACGTAAAACTTCTCGAGGAAACATGTACGTTGGATCAAAAAAATATCTGAATGGATACAGTATAATACTTTTAATAAAATATTTTATACCGCGCCAACTTAATTTTGTCATAAGTGATCTATGAAGTGAGAAAAGTACGGGGTGGGGAGAAATACGTTCCATGAAGGGATATTCTTCTTTCATTGTTAAGAATCCGCCAATGATAACAAACGATGCCCATGGAACGTTAAGAATTTTTTTCTTTTTATACGTAATGAACGGATATGTTAAATTGATTTTATTAAAAAAGTCATATTGGTGGCCATGTTCAGTATATACTTTATGTTGCCTATATGATAACTGAAATTTGACATTATCTCTACTTTCTCTACATTTAAGAATTTTTTTAATTTCGTGTTGGACTTCTTTAAAAAAGAGATCGTGGTCATGGTTTCCAATAATAAAATAGAGTGTATTTTTCTTTTTTTGAATAAACTGTGTAAGTGCGTCAAACACTTTTGCATGAGCATTATGCATTAAATGAAGCTTTTCAACAGAGATTGGTGCCGTAATATGTCTTGGATATGTTTTTTTTAGATTGTGGACGTATGGACATTTAAGAAAGTCAAACGTATCCCCATTTAGAATCAAATCTATAGGATGTTTCTTCTTAGATAGATATTTAATAAGTTTTGAAAGAGTTTTATCACTAATAAAATCGTCAGTGATAGTGCCCCCTCCCATTTCAATGTCTCCCAAGATAATAATTTCTTTTTTCATGTCACTTATAGGTTGTAAAAGAATTATATAAATCTTTTGTGTTATGATGTTTATCTTTGATATTAATCATGAAATAATGGAACACTTTTCCAAAACTCTTAAATAGTATCTCTGTTAACAATAGTTAACTTGTATAAAAAAATAAATTGTGAGGCATGAATTTTATGGAAGAAACAAAACAATGTGGGCCAGTGATTAATGCGCCAGCGCCCGTCTTTACGGCAGAAGCATTTCATAACAATACAACAAAAAGGGTCTATCTTTCTGATTATAAAGGTAAATGGGTACTTGTAGTTTTTTATCCTGCAGACTTTACTTTTGTCTGTCCAACAGAATTGGGCGACCTCGCAGATAAATATAGTGAATTTCAACAATTAGGAGCAGAAATACTTAGTGTTAGTACTGACACCGTATTCGTGCATAAAGCATGGTATGAAGCTTCGTCTACCATTGCAAAAATTAAATTTCCAATGCTTGCAGATCCAACTGGAAAAATGTGTGCTGATTATGGTACATACATAACTGAAGAAGGACATAGTTTACGTGGAACGTTTCTTATCGATCCTGACGGAATCTTACGAGCGTATGAAATGCACGATAATAGTATCGGGAGAAGTAGTACAGAATTGTTACGTAAGTTAAAAGCTGCACAGTTTGTACGTGAAAATGGTGGTCATGTATGTCCTGCAAATTGGGAACCAGGTAATAAAACGTTACAACCAAGTTTAGATGAAGTTGGAAAGATATAAATATGGTACAAATGATGTACAAAAAATGTATACAAATGCTATGAGGTATGTAAAAAAATGTCAGAATTAGAAAAATTGCCCTATTCATATAATTCTTTAGAACCGTTTATCGACGAAGAAACAATGAAAATTCATCATGATAAACATCATCAGGCATATTTTGATAAGTTTATGAATGCCATACAAGGAACAGAATTTGAAGGAAAGGACGTCATGGATGTTTTACAAAACCTTAACAAAGTTCCAGAATCTGTTCGCACTGCAGTAAAGAATAACGGTGGTGGACATTATCATCATTCTTTTTTCTGGAAAATTTTACAGAAAGATACGTCTTTTTCGGGACCTGTAGCAGACGCTATAACACGTAAGTGGGGTACCCTAGATGCGTTCAAAGAAGAGTTTAAAACTATAGCATTACGTGTTTTTGGAAGTGGATGGACGTGGTTAGTTGTAAATGATAAAAACGAACTTGAAATTGTTAACACGTCTAACCAAGATTCGCCAATTAGCGTCGGTAAAAAACCTATTTTGGCAATTGATGTATGGGAACATGCATACTATTTGAAATATCAAAATAAAAGAGCAGATTACATTACTGCATTTTTTAATATCATTAATTGGAATGCTGTCAATGAGCTGTATCAATCTACACAGTAAACTATGTTTATTGACGATTTTATGGTCGTCAATCGGAGGATTTTAGATGAATAATACAAAAATAATTAATGAAATAAGCAAAATTAATGAAATAAAGAGTATGGATTTAACTCAGCTTATGGGAGATGATCACAGAAACATAATGGATCATTTTGCACGATTTTTCTTATTAGCTAACAATAATAATGAAGAAGCACTTCATGTTCTTGATAGTTTATGCTGGGAATTAGAAAGACATTTACTAATTGAAGAAAAAGAAGTCTTTTTATCATATCCTATTAAAGGTGTAAAGGATCAAGAAATGGTTGATCGTTTGTTTAAAGATCATCGTGAAATATTGCACATGATTGAGAGTATAAAAAGTAAGATTTCTCAGAATATACATGTTGATTGTTCAGAATTAAAAACGTTGTGGATAGATCATGAAGCGTTTGAAAGAGACATTTTTTATCCCACTCTGGATACAACATTATCAGATGAATCTAAAATGGGGATATATCAAAAGGTTAACACACTAATTGAAGATAGATCTAAATCATAAAAAAGGTTTATATACCTCTAACTCTTCTCATCTGAAATGTCAACATTAGGATTAATTTTGTTAAGTACGTTTGTAATAAGTCTTATGTCTTTTATAGGAGTTTTTACGTTAAGTTTTAATGAAAAACTAATGAGGAGGGTAGTCCTTGGACTTGTTGCACTTTCAGCAGGTGCGTTAATGGGTGGTGCATTCCTTCATCTTATTCCAGAAGCTATTGAAATGACAGGAAATTCTGTTAAAGGGGTATTGATGTATGTTTTAGTTGGATTCGTATTTTTTCTTTTCATTGAAAAAGTATTACATTGGAGACATTGTCATAAAGGTCATTGTGATGTTCATACATTTGCACATATGAGTCTTTTTGGTGATGTAGTTCATAATTTTATTGACGGGTTAATTATTGCTGCCAGTTTTGTTGCAAATATGGGTTTGGGTGTTGTTACAACGATTGCTGTTGCTTTACACGAGATTCCACAAGAGATTGGCGATTTTGGTGTGTTGCTTCATGGTGGATATAAAAAACGAAAAGCATTGTTTCTTAATTTTGTTACGGGACTAACTGCCATTGTTGGTGGTATTGTTGGTTATTTTTTATCACAATCTGTTGAATCAACATTAAGCTTCTTACTTCCTTTTGCAGCTGGTGGATTTATTTACATTGCTGCATCTGACTTAATTCCAGAAATTAGAAACACAGATAGTATACGAAGAGGATTGCTATATTTTATTGTGTTTGTTGTTGGCCTTTTGATGATGTATTTTGTATCTGGATAAGTGCGAAACGTTCTGTGATTGATTAAAACTTCTTAAACTGCAATTTCTTATCATTGGTAAGATTTTTCATTTTATCTTTTTTAATATAATCTGTTGTAGATGATTAAAAGTTTTAGAAAAGAAGTGGGTCAATCTTATGAAATATTTGTGGGATATTTATGAAATATATGTCTGAAAAAAGATCACCATTATTTCTTTAAAATAACCCCTCTTATTTAGTTGATTTATACCCTTCGACGCCATACGTAACACTTTATACAAATTGTGACGTTAAATGTAACAAAATGTGTCGAAAAAGTAACATTTAAATAATCTGTTACATTTCTTCATGAAATGAAAGATGTTGGTGTTAGAAAAGCAGTATCTCGTTCACAGTTTCACCTTACTCCAGATCAGATTAAGTTTTTAATAAAACATACTGACAAATTACGAGATAAAGTAATTATCAAACTTCTTGCATACTGTGGATTAAGGCGTTTCGAATTAGCAAAAATTAAAATTGAAGACATTGATTTTGAAACTAATAAAATACGCGTTCTTGGTAAGAAAAATATTGATAGGTTAGCAACTCTCTTTTCTGATCAATTAGTTGAAGATCTTAAAATATACATTAATTATGTATTACACAATTCTTCTAAAGGTTATCTGTTTCCTGCCGTTTCAAGTTTAAACGAAGAAGGACACATTACACCTACTCAAATCAATAGAATCGTTGCAAAAGCTGGTAATAGGGCCCAGCTACATAATCCTCATCCTGATTTAAAGAATATTAATCCTCATATGTTACGGCACAGTTGTGCCCGTATTTTAAAGGATAAAGGTCTATCATTAGAAGTAGTTCAGAAAGTTTTAGGCCATTTATCCTATAAAACTACGATGGATTTGTATGGTACTAAAAGCATTTCTGAGATGGATGATGAATTAAAAGACAAAGTTGGCGACATCTTTGGATAGAATATTTTGTTGATGATAGTTTCTTGTTAGAATGTAGTTTATAAGTTATTATAGCATTATTAGTTACTTTATAATCTAAAACATTTAATCAACCCTCATAATGTTTGAATTAATATAAAATACAAAAAGAAATAAAAAACTAAATGTTTTGGCACAGTATGTTTTAATCAATGATTAAATATATTTCTTGAGAACTTCTTTTCTATGTTTGTATGATCCTTTTGCAAGTGCCAACAAAATCATCCAAATTCCTGCAAGTACTAAAAGTCCATCAATAAAGATTTGTGGAAATACATACCATTGAAAATAATTTACAATTGCAACGACACTAATACATACACCAAACAAAAATAAAAAACGTGGGAAGTTACGATGTTTTTTAGGCTGCTTAGGTACTTTCATTTCAGGCTTTTTATCTTTTCGTTCTTTCTTTTCTTTTTTCGCCATTTTATCCTACATAACTTAATCGTTTATCTTCTTGTACTTCTTCAGCTTTCTGCCCTTTAGTAACGATGCCCTTAAGTTTCTTCTCAAAAACTTGAGCTTGTTTTAATAATGGTTTTGGATCAACTTGTAAGCCAGTATACGCGTCCAGTGCTGCAATGATATGTGCAGCAGCCTTACTATCAGGCATTCCACTCTTTGCTTCTGCAAATAGTGCCATAATAGGCGTGCTAATGTTTCGTGCAAGTAATGCTCCAGTAACACCAACAATAATACCTTCTTGTAATGGTCTAGCAACACTTTCTAACAATTTTGATGTTGTTCCATTCTTAGTTGCATAATAAAATATCCTCCCTGATTCTGCAGTTGGAGAACCAACGCCCTCTAGAGATATGATTTGTTTTGCTGTAAGAGACTTAGCTAATTCTTCAATAACTTCTGCAAGTTTCCATCCAAGACCTTTACCAATGTTAATTGCATGGATAAGGACAATGTTATGTTTTTTATTATAATGTATAGATATAGGTTCAATAACTTTATTTTGATGTATGGCAATCATTGCAGGAATTTCTTGCATCTCAACAACGCCAATTTTTTCAGTTTCTAAATGTTCCATTAAGAATTCTGTTGCAATGGTTCCTATAAGACCGAAGCCAGGAAAACCCTCTATAATTGTAACGTTTTTTGGTTTTTTTGTTAGAACTAATCTCATAATATCACCTATTTCTTTTTTTAGTTGGTAGGGAGGGGTTGTTTTTAAGTGTTACGGAAATTTGTTTATTCTGGGTTTAAATGATTATATTCAAATCTCTTATGTTGTGGTTCTGTCGTATACATGAGAAACAAACGTGTTACTGCATGAAGAGAAGGCGTTTCTATACTATCTATTGTTCTAATACTTGGAAAAAAAGCTACCCTAATTCGATCAGGAGAAAAAGTTGATTCACGTAGACCAGTACTAATTAGTAAAGCATCAATACCCTGTGCAGGAAAGTCTCCTGGTTCTTTAATAAAAGCGTCTAATTCTGTCTGATCTATTGGAAGAAATAATCTATTAGAGTTTCCATGTCCCAATTCATATCTTAAAACATGTTTAGTTTTTGTATGATCAGTTGAGATTATATTTTCATCAACAACCGTCACCCTTGGATCATTATAAAGATGTGGATTTGAACCAGCTGTAGATAAATAAAGGCAACCAGGAGGTATAGTTGTAAATCCTGCATCTTTGTACATTTTTCGTGTATCTTTATCAAGAAAATCATCCCTACTGAAATCCGATGATCCACGTATTAGAGCAGTAATTGCTTCTTTACGAGTCTTTTTTAGAAGTTCTAAAGGACTTGCATCACTCTTTTCACGAACATCTTCATTCGGTACAACTCTTAAATGTCTTTTTGGTTTATGTTGTGACATAGAAAACACTATAGATTATATGGTATAAAAAGATTATGCTACAAAAGAACCATATTGTTTTTATATTTCAAGAATATACCATACAAAATAGATGAAAATAACCAAAACTCAGCGTCTTATTCTGTATTCTTTAGGTCAGTTCTATTCGTCGCTAAACCAACCATTAACAGAAAAACCTATCAAATTAAGAACGTCAAAAATTATGTTCATAGAATTATTAATATCATCAGGAATAATTACGAAACAAGCAAGAGCGTTATACAAAAATTTAGAGACCCTTGAAAATAAGAAATTGATTGAATATGATACCAAAAAGATAAAATTTACTGAAGATGGTTTAACAATATTACATAAAATTGATAGTGAAGTTACTAAGTTTGTTTCTATTCAAGAATACTTTTTAAACACGACAAGAATGGGCAAAAGAAAGTTACAGACAGTAATTAAAAGTTAAATATTAACGCCCATCTTACGTAAAAATGGTTTACTGATTTCACGTGCTTCTTGTAGTTCATATAATGTGTGTGCATCGCTGTTAATATATACTTTCTCTGCTTCTCTTACCAATATTCGTAAGTTATCAAAATCAGTTTTTTTATTGAGCATCTGTCCTGCGTTTATTTCAAGTGGAATTTCATATCTATTAGCTACTTCGATAATAGTGTCCATATCAACCTTACCAGCAAACATTGAGTGGCATGGGTGACCTATTACATCAATCTTTTTATGATGACGTTGCATAGCTCTAACGTATGCATCAGTTATTCTTTGTGGATCTCCATTGTAAACTTTATCATGTGCAGACAAAACAAGAAAATCTCCTTCTATTCCTTGAATTTCTATGCAGACATCACCATCTTCATTTAGAATATCTCCCTCAACACCAAATAATACAGTAACATCATTAAGAACATTTTTCCATCTTTCAGTGAATTCCCTATATGTTTTTTGTGCCCATCCAAATCGTTTTACTAAAGCATCTGAATGATCAGTTATTGCTATTTTTCTAAGACCAATTTCTCCTGCAAAACGAACAAGTTCATCGACAGAATTCATACCATCAGAATAACTTGAACTGTGCATGTGATAATCTTCTGGTCCAGGATTAATTATTTCCATTGTTCTTATTTCACAATGATAACTATTTATATGTCTTTCTAAAGAAATCAAACAGTAATTGTATACTCGAAATAGTCGTCCCAGGGATTTTCTAATTTCATCATTTGTTCTTTCGTTAACTTCTCAAAATGTTTTCTAAATGGTCGCATAGAATTACCATGAGCAGAAATAACGACATTCACTTTTTCTTTCTTCATCTTTTTTAACAAATCTTTAATGAATGCATTGACACGTTTTTCAACCATTTTAATTGATTCGCCACCAGGAGGAGCCACATTGTAACTTCTTCTTACTATTTTTAATTCTGCCTCACCCACTTTTGTAATAAATATGTCTTTATCACGACCCTGAAGATGATCAATTTTGTGCCAGTGCTGTAACGTTTTATAACTGTCAAGTCCCTCTTTTTGTACAAATGACGTATGAGATTTACCCTCCAATTTACCATATGAACGTTCAATCATTCTATCATCAGTAATTGTTTTCGTACATTCAGGATGAAACTTCAGTACCTCTTTAAGAGTATTTTTAGAACGTGATAACCGTGTTTGGTATGCAACTTGAAACTTTTTCGTTTTAAGTTTTCTGGACATTATTTTGGCTTGCTTTTTTCCAAATGGAGTCAATTTAGAATCTTTCCAACCAGTAAAAATATGTTTCTTATTATAATATGTTTGTGCGTGCCGAAACAAGTAAATTTTAAGTTTCATACTGTACGAAGTATAATCCTCTTGTTCATAAATGTTTTGTAAGTGGGTAAAAAAATAAAAAAAATAAAAAGTCTATAGAATCATCAAGAAATTAAAACTTCTTGTGCTTTCCAAAGCATTCTTTACAATACACAGGTCTGTCACCTGATGGCTTAAATGGAACTTCACATTCCTTTCCACAATCTCCACAAACTGCTTTGTGCATCTCTCTATCTTGGTTTCCTCCGAAACCGCCTTGTCTATTATCCATTGTATTTTTCACTCTCCGTGTTTAAAGTGTAGTTTTACCACACATATAGGTATTATTAGAAAACTCTTTATAAAACTTTATGTAATTGTTATAGAAAAGTTACTTTTAACGCCGACTTTCTAGAATTCGTAAAATCTTGTTAAGTTTATCATTAATTATATCAAGATCTTTACTAGGTTTCTCAGAACTAAACTTATCTTTCTTTGAGAAACATTCACTACAATATACTGGCTTGTTTGATGTTGGCTTAAACGGAACTTCGCATCGATCGCCACATGAAGAACATGTAACTTTTGTCATTTCATAATCTCGACGATTTCTGCTACTTGTACGCGGAGAGTCTCTTCCAAATGATCGTCTTTCTCGTGGCCCATCATCATAACTTCTTCGATCACGTGAACCTCTATTGTCTCGGGAGCCCCTGCTATCTCTAGAATCTCTACTTTCTCTGCTTCGTGGTCTCTCGAATTTTTTCATAATGAGCGTAAAAACGGTGTTAGTTTATAAGGTTATGTGAAAGTTTTGCACAAATAATTATTAAATTGATTGGAGAATCTCTTGTTCTAACCTTTGAGGTTCATCCGTTCCAATTCTGTATATTTTTTTATCTTTCATTGATATTTCAACGGCATCAAAGCCAGAAATGTTATAAATAATCATACGTGGCCATAACCATACTCGTATTCCCCAACCATAATACCACTGATTCTTTACCATTCTTGCTGAGGAAATGTCTTTTAGTAAGAACCGTTTTTTGTATATACCATACCCAAACTTTATTGTAAGATATTTTTTATCAATCATTACAGTTAATGATGCAAAGGATGCGACAATAATCACAATGAGAATCATTGTGATAAGAATTATAGAATTAAACTCAGCTTGTACAAGAATACTTCCAAAAAGTATAATAACTGCGAGTAATACAAATAGTATCAAATATCCAATTTGAGTATGTTTATAGTTCATTATGACATTATCATTTATAGTATATATTATTATTATTATTATTATTATTATTATTATTATTTAAGTTCATTAAACACATCAGGATTCTTTATTGCAACTCTTCCAATCATTGCACCACGCACACCAATAGACTTGAGATAGTCAATCTGATCTTTTGTTTTTATGTCGCCGTTAGCAATGATTACTTTACCCGTATTTACACATTCTTGATAAACAGTAAAGTCAGCAGGGTCATGATACGTCTCTTTACCATGCCTTGCGTGCACTATAAAAAAGTCTGCATTAACTTCCTTAATCAACGTAAGATATACTTTCTTTTTCTTTTCAAACGCATTCATTCCTAATCGTAATTTTATAGAAACTGGATATTGATGATCTTGTATAACTTTAACTAACTTTGTAACTTTACTAATTCTTTTAATTAACGCACATCCTAAACCACTTTGAATCATGTCTGGGCTTGGACAGCCTAAATTTAAGTTAAATCCTACAAACCCTTTCTGTGGTGTAAAGTTATCTAAAAATTTTTCCAATTCCTTTTCATTAGATCCAATAAGTTGAATGTACGTAGGGACAGAACGTACAATCTGAATCTTTTCCACCGTACTTTTATTATTTCTTGATAATGCAGATATCCTTGCCATTTCTGTAAAGGTTGAATCTGCACCTTTTCTGTAACAGACCTCTCTAAACTCAGGACCCGTATGATTTTCCATTGGTGCAAGCATAAGTTCAAAGTCTTTCATTATTTCTACGTATTTCATCAAGTTTTATAAACAAGACGCAAAGATGACCATGAAATGCCAAGAATTATCGTAAAAGGAGCAGAATTTAGTTTTAATCCAATTAGAGATTCGTATAATAGAAGGGCACAACAGTTCAAAAATAATATTATTGCGAGTCTACGGAAGATTAACCTTACAGAAGATGACATTGAAGTGCCTTTAGAAATTAATTGTAGAATTAAATTTCCCGCATTTGCTGAATGGTACTTTGATGGATATAGGTTATATTTTAGTTGTAAATTATACGATAAGTTTGCTGAAAACCTTTACATTGTATCAAAAGTTGTTGAATATTACGTTACTGCATTAAGTAATGATGAGATTACTGTAGATGAATTTACACGAAAATTTTCAGAAAAAGATGATATTGAGAAACAACGTAAAGAAGCTCGAAAACTTCTTGGCGTAAGTGAAGATTGTTTAGACACAACGGAAATTGATAAAAAGTATAAAGTTCTTGCAATGAAATATCATCCTGACATGCCAGACGGCAATCTAGAAAAGTTTAAAGCTATTAATAATGCTCATAAGATGTTAAAACGTGAATTGGAATAACTGAAATGAAAAAAGTATTACTAGTATACGCTCCTTTCTGTACTCCTGCATCACCACCATATTCAATAACGCAACTCTATTCTTTTCTGAAAGGAAACTGTAAAGTAGATGTTAGCGTGTTAGATCTTAATCTAGAGTTTCACAATCTAAAGTTTTCAGAATATCAACAATATTATCATAATAGTACAAAGTGGCAAGAGTATAATAAGATTACAACTGAATATCGAAATGTAACGTCTAAAGTATATTCAGACAATAACACATTAATAGTGAAGGGAGAGAAGCCTGAATTGTTTGAAGAATTAGTACAAAAAATTAAAGATCAAAAACCGGATATAGTAGCATTTAGCATTGTGTATTCAAGTCAAGCATTTTACGCATATTCATTAATTAAAGAACTTACAAAATTTGATATTACAACAGTTATTGGTGGGCCAGCAATTAATGATAAGTTAATGAGTGTTGCAGATACAACATTACAGAACGAACTTGAATTGTTGAATTATTTGAAAGGAAAAGATGTTAATCATGATGAAATTAATTTCAATACTGTTCCAGACTTTTCAATATATAATGTAAAAGATTATTATACCCCTCAACCCGTTATTCCTATAAGAACATCATCAACATGTTACTATAAACAGTGTACGTTCTGTTCACATTTTAGTACCGTCCCATATCATGAATTTTCTTTAGATGTTATCAAAAAAACTATAATTAATTCTAACCAAAAGAAGTTTTTTATTATTGATGATATGATACCGTCAAAGAGATTATTAGACATTGCTGCAATACTTAAACCGTTAGGAGTACAATGGACATGTCAATTAAAACCAACTGCAGACTTTGATCATAAAACGCTTAAAACGTTACATGAATCAGGTTTAACAATGATTATTTGGGGAGTTGAATCTGGTAGTGATAGAGTCTTACAAGTTATGAAGAAGGGTACTATTAAAAAATATGTTGAAACTGTTTTAAAGAACTCTCATAACGTTGGAATTAAAAATGTTGTATATATCATGTTTGGGTTTCCAACAGAAACAGAGAATGAATTTATTGAAACAATTGACTTTTTAGAAAAAAATAAAATGAATATTGATTTAATATCAACGTCAATATTTGGTTTACAGAAAGGTACGTATATCTATACTAATCCAGAAGAGTTTGGAATAACAAAAATTATTGAAGAAGAAAGAACAGTGTTAGATCCTAGGATTAGATACGAAACTTCTATTGGATTATCTCAGAAAGAAGTGCGTTCATTCGTGAAGAAATATAAACATACAATTGATACTATTAATAAATATCCACGTATGATGAATTATTTTAGAGAACATATGCTGTGTTTGTGATATTAAATAAGTTAGAAACCAGAAAATAATTTAAATGAAGACTATTTCTACTACAATATGAATCTCGTAGATGTACACTGTCATTTGAACCATAAACTATTCAAAGATGATATAGACACAGTCATACAACGTGCTAAGGACGTTGGTGTTAAAACTATAATAATATCTGGAACGAATACCCAATCTAATAAACAAGTGTTAGAACTTGCAAAGAAAGATCCAGTTCTTAACGTATCGTTAGGAATTCATCCAATTGACGCACTTGGCTTATCAGAAGGTGATACGGGCATACCCACACAATCTAAACCAATTGATTTAGAACAAGAATTTGCGTTTATTGAAAAGAATAAAGATACGATTCTTGCAATTGGTGAAGTAGGTATGGACTTTCATTGGGATAAAGATCATCATACAGAACAAGCGGTAATCTTTACAAAAATATGTCAATTTGCAGTACGTATTAACAAACCCATTATTGTTCATGCGTGGGAAGCAGAAGAAGAATGTTTAGATATATTAGAAAAAGAAATACATGGTGAGATTCCAGTAATTTTACATTGCTTTGGAGGAAGAAAAGCTCTTATTACTCGTGGAAAAGATTTAGGATATTATTTTACTGTTCCTCCATCTATTCTAAAAAGTAGCAACTTTGAGACGTTGGTAAAGAAAGTCGATATACAAAAATTATTAACAGAAACTGATGCTCCATGGCAATCTCCGTTTAAAGATACAAGAAACGAACCAGCGTTTGTTACGAAAACTGTACAGAAAATTGCTGACATTAAAGGAATATCAACAGAAGAAGTTGCTGAACAGATTTGGAAAAATTATCAAAAAGTTTTTTTATCGCATCTTACAAAACATACCTGAATAATCAAACCCTGACAAGACATATCCGGGAAGATATAATAACATTGTAACAACTTCTTTTAACGAATATGCGTCTTTATAATCTATGATAGCATTAAGTTGATCGGACGTGAATTTATGGTCTGCAAAGAATCGTTGATAATATATGTGTGACCTTTTCTGAACAGAATTGAAATTTTCGCGTTTATGATGAAGGCGAAAATTATATTTTTCAATAATTCCCGTATATAATCCTAATGGGTGCATTTCTTTTTTGTCAAGATGTGTGACTTTTATGAGGCCAGCTTTTTCTAATTCAAACTTTCTGAAAGCAAGTTGTAATATGGTTGTTACTTCATTAATTCCCTTTTTACGTGATAATTGTAATATTTCAGCAAATGCATCATATGTTGCCTTTGCACACCGTTTAAAAAGTCGTATAATAGGTATTGATTTTTTCTGTTCAAACACTTTTTTACCATATATCTCAAGGATATACTTTTTGACATTATTAAGTGTAAACATGTTCTTAAAACATTGATAGATACGTTCAGGTTCTGTAAAACTTTCAATAGAAAGGATGTTATGCATTCTATCTGACAGTTTTATAATAATTGCCTTTTCTTTTTCAAAAGTATTCTTATGTGTAAATATAGTACAAATAGAATAATAATAATAATTTTTTTTATACCGTGTAAGAAGATTAGTTATAGTAATAATATCGGAGACAATATCCTTTTTAATTTTATTTTTAATACAGTACTGTAATATGACACGTTCTAAATTTGAAGAAACGATTTTTGCATATTCATCAAGCACCTGAACATCATTTTTTGTTAAACCAAGTCCATGTTTTTTTTTATAGAAATCAACTTTTTCTTCAATATAATCATGTAAAAGGCCACTGCAAAGGATAACTGGATCCTTAACATCTGCCAATCGTAACCCATACACAACATTTATTGGATGTATAAACGGTTTCTCACCATTTTTTCGTAAGGGCAAGGTATCATAGAATTCTTTAGTTTTTGTATAAATGTATGAAAATAAATGATAATGTTTATCTTTTGGATCAAAAAGTTTTTGTGGTGGTAAAATGACAGATACACGTTTCCAATGCTGTAAGTATTGATATGCTCTATATTCTTTTGATTTATGTACTTGAACCATAAGAGATATTGTATAAAACTCTTTATCAATTTAAACATTTCGTCTAAAACCATAAACTTTATATATATCATATAATTAAAAGTTAACTATGGTTAATATTAAAACGAAAAAACTTATTTTTCCTCAAGAAATTGAGGTATGGTACATCCTTCCAGCGATTCGTAAAAAAATTGCTATGAAATTGATAGAAGGTGGTATGCCACAGAAAGATGTTGCTGACATAATGTATGTTACTCCAGCGGCAATATCTCAATACAAAAAAGCGAAACGTGCAAAAGAAGATTTTTTTGATGCAGAATTAGAAGATGAATTGGTGAAATCTGTTAAGACTATTACTAAAGATCATACTGCACTCGCAAAAGAAATTATTCGATTGTCTACTCTTACAAAAAAGAAAGGAATTGTGTGTACGATGTACAAAACTATTTGTGCTTTGGGAAAGGGAAAAGAAAATGGTACGTGCCCATATTGTAAAGTAAAATAAGTGTTTTTATTACAATAAAAAATATAATATCATGAAATCAACATGAAATCAAACAAAAAAACAATCTATTTGGACAATGCGGCAACAACGTACACAGATGAACGAGTTGTTAATGCTATGCTACCATACTTCGGAACGATGTATGGTAATCCTCATAGTCTTCATTCTTATGGATTAGACGCACAGAAAGTAGTTGATATTTCACGTGAATCTGTTGCACATATTCTTTCATGTACGCCCCAAGAAATTATCTTTACATCAGGCGGAACGGAAAGTGTTAACTTAGCAATTAAAGGTGTCGCTTTTTCTAAGGGTTCTGGTCACATAATCACATCAAAAATTGAACATCCAGCAGTATTAAGAACGTGTGAGTTCTTAGAAAAAAATGGGTTTACTGTGACGTACCTTAATGTTGATAAAGACGGAATTGTCAATCCTCAAGATGTTCAAAAAGCTATTACCAAAAATACCATTCTTATTTCAATCATGTATGCTAATAATGAAATTGGTACTATTGAACCAATACAAGATATTGGAAACATTGCTCGGAAACATAACATTTTATTTCATACTGACGCATGCCAAGCAACAGGTTCTTTATCATTAGATGTTTCTCATCTTAATGTAGATTTAATGACCCTCAACGGCAGTAAAGTATATGGACCAAAGGGCGTAGGAATATTATATACTCGAAATGGAGTTACATTACAACCATTAATTCATGGTGGTGGGCAAGAATTTACTATGCGTTCTGGAACGGAAAATGTTCCAGCCATTGTCGGATTTGCGAAAGCAATGGAATATGCACACCGTGAAAAGAAAAAAGAAAATAAACGACTCATACAATTACGTGATACATTTATTACCAATGTAATTAAAACCATTCCTAAATCTTTCCTTAACGGACATCCAACTGAACGATTACCAAACAATGTAAATATTTCGTTCCTAGATGTTGAAGGAGAATCAGTATTACTCTATTTAAACGAGAAGGGTATTGCAGTTTCAACGGGAAGTGCATGTTCATCTAAAGAGTTAGAGATTAGTCATGTACTTGACGCAATCGGTCTTAAACATGATGCTGCTCATGGAAGCATTCGTTTTACTATAGGAAGAAAAACAACTACACAGGATCTTAAATATGTTCTTACAGTACTCACACCAATAATAGAAACGTTACGACGTATATCACCAGTAAAAGTTAAAAAATCGGAGATACGAAAATAATGACACCAATAATACATAAAGCGGAAGTGAAGGGAAAGCAAGGTCAAAACTGGTTATACACAAAGGAAGTAAAGGAACATTTTTTCCATCCTAAAAATACGTTTAAAAGTGTTGAAGAAGAAGAAGAGTTTGAAAAGAATGCTGATGGTATTGGTGAGGTTGGGAGTCCTGCGTGCGGCGACATGATGCGTATGTACATTAAAGTAAAAGATGGAATAATAGTTGCATGTCGATGGAAAACGTTCGGGTGTGCATCTGCTATAGCATCAACATCAATATTATCAGAAATGGTTATTGGAAAAACATTAGATGACGCGAGAAAAATTAAACCAAAAGATATCGTTCAGAAACTTAAAGGCCTTCCTCAACGAAAAATACACTGTTCAGTTTTAGGTGATAAAGCTCTACAAAAAGCAATTGATAATTTTGAGAAAAAAAAGAGATAAAATAGTTTAATCTTCACTAAGACTTTCCATATATTCTTTTACACAGGTTTCAGAACAGAATGCCATTTCTTCACCGTCAATTTCTTTTATAAGCTTCTTTTCTTTTTCAACAGCAGTACCACATTCTGCACATTCTTCAACATCTTCATCATCATTATATCCTTGCATGAATGCTTCCTCAGATGAATTAATGTTACCTTCTTCAACTGAATGCTTTTCGGTAGATGCTTCATCTCCTTCAATACTATAATTTTCCATGATATTGGTCTTTAAGGCTCTTTTTTTAAAGGTTTCGTATATGACATATATGCCCTCAAAGAAATACAGAATTTAAGCTCAAAAAAGCATTGATTTATCTATAAAATTCTTCCAATAGTAACCGTTTAATCTTATTTATCGATCTTTCCCATGAAAAACTGTATGCGATGGTATTACGCGCATTATGTCCCAATTTTGTACGTAATTCGGGATCTTTACGTAACTTTTCAATTTTCATTGCTAACATTGTAGGACTGTTCTTAGGAAAAAATATACCGTTATGATTTTTTGTAATATATTTCTGTATAAAACCAATTTTAGTAGCGATAACTGGTAAGCCAGTTGACATTGCTTCAAGGGTTGCGAGGGACGTCGTTTCTGTAAGACTTGGCATGACAAAAATGTCCATTGCTTTAAGATAATCATGAACATTATCAACAAAACCAGTTATGGTACAATTATTATTGTTACGAAACTCTTTCGTTTGATCTAATGGACCATCACCTACAATAAGGAGATGATACTTATTCATTGATTTCTGATCGATTAATTTGGTAAATGCAGACAAAAGTACTCCAACATTCTTTTCCTTTGAAATTCTTCCTACATAGCCAATGACAAACGCGTCTTTATCAATATGTGATTTTTCTTTACACTTTTCATTATCAACAACAGGTGAAAATCGATGTATGTCAACTCCTAACTTTGCAACACGTATTGGAACATGAACTTTTTTATCTATAAGTTCATCTTTAAGAGCTTTGTATGGAACAAATATTTCTGTACATTTTTTGTACATTTTTATTGAAACCTTTTTAATAATTTTTAAAAACAGTTTGTTCAATAATGGAGGTAAGAACGTTGAGAACAATTCCCATGAAAGAACGTGAAGATAAAAAAATGTCTTTTTGTTATATTTATGAGCATAATATATACTTACATAACTTAACAAAGCGGGACCCTGAATAAATACCATATCAGCTTTTTTAATTTCCTTCTTAATTTTTCGAATATTTTTAAAAGAAAGTTTTATACTAGGATATCCAGATAGTTTTATCCTTCCAGAAATGTCTGCATATTGTATATGATTGACTGAAAGACTTTTTGTTTTCTTTCCAGTAAATCGGGGAACGAGTAATGAAATGTTCATCTGATGACCACTTCGTTTAATGAACTCTTCCATAAAAATAAGTGTGCCATCAACTTTTGGATAATACGTATCTGCAACAAGTAATAAATTGGGTTTCATTGTATTCTATAAAACCTCTCTGCAAATTTTTTCCTGATTTTAATACCAGATACAAATGCACGTTTGAACACTAAAATTAGTAGAGGATATATTGCATGAAATCGTTGACTTCGAAATGTTTTTAATGCCCTGAGTTTTAAAGAAAATGTTTTAGATACGTTAACATACAATACTGGATAGTCAGTTTTAAACGAGACGGGGTTCCATATTGAATAGATATACACTTCAGGTTTCCATGATAATTTTTGTATAAGGGCCATTGTAATAGTATATACCGCTTTATGGTCCGGATGAGGATCTTCAGGGCTATGAGTAAATATTTTTGTTGGTTTTACTTTTGTAAGGAGTTTGATAATTTTTTCTTCAATATTATTAGTTTTATAATCTTCAATAAAATTCATTTCTCGTAAATTATGTATGTACGTTTTACATCCCAGTATCGTACTCGCTTCAATGGCTTCATGGGCACGCATTTTCTTAATGACAGCTTCTTTTAGCCAGGGATGTGACTTCTCACCGTATGAAAACACAATTGATGTTACGGGCGTTCCTTCTTTAGAATATTTTGCAATGGTTGCACCTGAACCTATTACAAAATCATCCGAATGTGCACCAAATACAACTATTGATTCCTTTCCCATTTATTGTAGAATATTATGTTTGTTTAAGAAGTTTTTTGTCATAATAGCTAAAAATTGTGTCGTAAAGAACAAAACCTATAAAAATACAAGAAAAAAGCTTGTAGTAATAATGAAAATATTAACAATTCATGCGGACTTTATTGAATTTAAAGCTAAGAAGAAAGCTATTAAAGATGTGGCAGATGTAGATAAAGTAAAGAAGAGAGCAGAAGAGTGCCTTGTTGTCTTTACGGCAGTGGAAAAGCGTGATGAGAAGAATGTTGATGCCATTGTTGAGAAGTATGTTCAAGAAATTAAAAACATTGCACAGCAAGTTAACACAAAAACTATTGTATTATATCCATACGCACACTTAAGTTCAGCATTAAGTTCTCCAAAAGTAGCAGAAGACGTTATGAAACGTGCAGAAACTATTCTAAGTGATAAGTATGAAGTCACACGAGCACCATTCGGTTGGTACAAGTCTTTTACTGTTGCATGTAAAGGTCATCCATTATCAGAGTTAAGTAGAGAGTTTACTGTTGATGGTGATAATGGAAAAGTTGTAGAAAAAGAATTAAATGATACTGAAATCAAATCTTTACTAAAACAAATATCTCGGTCTAGGTTAGATTCTTCTAAACTAAAAGATAATGATCATCGAATTATTGGAAAGGATTTAGATTTATGGAGTTTTAATGAAACTGCCCCAGGTATGGTTTTCTGGCACAATAAAGGCATGATTATCAAGAACTTATTGATAGATTATTGGCGTGAAGTTCACAACAAAAATGGGTATCAAGAAATTTCTACTCCACAAATAATGGACAAAAAGTTATGGTTACTATCTGGCCATTGGGCAAAATATAAAGAAAATATGTTTATTACTAATTATGAAAAGAGAGAGTTTGCTGTCAAGCCAATGAACTGTCCTGGTGGAATGTTAGTATATAAAGCATCAACAAAGTCTTATAGAGACTTACCGTTACGAGTTGGAGAACTGGGAGTAGTACATAGACAAGAATTGTCTGGAGTTCTTGCCGGTTTGTTTAGACTTATTCAATTTACTCAAGATGATGCGCACATTTACTGTACCGAAAAACAAATTGAATCTGAAGTGAGTAAGATTATTGATATTATTAAAGACATGTTTTCCGTGTTTAAATTAGAATTTCATCATATTGAACTATCTACACGTCCTGAAAAAAGAATTGGAACTGATGATTCGTGGGAATTAGCTGAGAAAGCGTTAGAGAACGTATTGAAAGAAAAGAAAGTTGAATATACAATTAATGAAGGAGATGGAGCTTTTTATGGTCCAAAAATTGATTTCCATTTACAAGATTCTCTTGATAGAACTTGGCAATGTTCAACAATTCAACTTGACATGGCCCTACCTGAACGTTTTGATTTAGAATATACAACTAAAGATGGTAACTCAAAAAGACCAATCATGTTACATCGTGTTGTCTATGGTGCAATTGAAAGATTTATTGGAATTATAACTGAACACCTAAATGGAAAGTTTCCTCTCTGGTTAAGTCCAGTGCAAGTAAAAGTTTTGACAATAACTGATCAAAACATTCCTTTTGCTAAAGAAGTTATTGAGAAACTACAAAAAGCTAATTTACGAGTTGAGTTGGATGATCAATCTGAGTCCATGGGAAAGAAAGTTAAAGATGCTTTAAATGAAAAAGTTAATTATATAATTACTATTGGAGATAAAGAAGTTGAGAAAAAGATGCTCGCTGTAAGAGATAGGTCAGGAAAAACTAGTTTTGATGTTGATATTACTGAGTTTATACAGAAGTTAGTTGACGAAATAAAAGAAAGAGTAGTTTAATAATATACATCTCACAAGATAATAATTATTAATAAGGAGAACTTCTTATCTACATGAAATGAGCCTTGCTGGAAGATTACTTGTTGGTCCTATGCCTCGAAACTTGGTAGCACGTATTGCAGATAGATATATAGCAGGAAATTCTCCTCAACTGGCATTTAAGGAAATGCTTAAGTTTCATTCTAATGGATTCTTTTCTACGTACGATATTCTTGTAGAATCTGCTAGAACTTCAGAAGAAGCTGATCGAAATTTTCATGATTATATTAATGCATTTGAAATGAGTCACGTTTTTCCTTCTGCAGATAGTCCAGGTTTACAGAATGAACCATTAACAATTTCTGTAAAACCTTCAGCTATTGTGTGTCGTAAAGACAACCCTGAAGAAGCACAAACGAGGTTAACATGGAAAGCCATTCAATTAATGGATCACTCTTTAACAGATCATATACCGCTCACACTTGACATGGAAGACCATACATGGACAGATTTAACACTTGATACAGCTAAAACGTTATGGGGAGCAAATAAACGTCCAGGGATTGTATTACAAACGCGGTTACATAGAACAATGCAAGACATTGTTACTCTTTTTGGTAATGAGAGTGATTTTGCAGATATTAGAGAAGAATTAAGTGTTCGATTATGTATTGGTGTTTACAACGAACCACGAAAGATTGCGCTTAAAAGTCGAAAAATGATGAAACAACGGTTAGTTGACTATGTTGCTCTTCTCCAAGATTATGGTGTGTATACAAAAGTCGCAACACAAGATATTAATGTCGTTAAACATGTTCTTGAAAAAAAGTATGATCCACAAAGAGTAGAATTTCAGTTTTTGAATGGCGTGCCAATAGCTGAACAAGTTCTTGCACCCATGGTTACGGGAGCAGGATATACTGCACGATTTTATATGCCTGGAAAAGTACGTGTTGAAGATGGTGATGTGTACACAAAACGTCGTTTAATGGAAAATCCGCGAATGATATTACCGTTCTTAGAAGGAATGTTTGTAAAAAAACATGTACGGGAATACCAAAGAACGTTACATCAAACTAAATAAATACCTTCTAACGCTCGTGTAACGATTGATTGACAATTAATCATTTTATTCTTAAGTTTATAATCAGTCGTCGCTTTTAACACCTGGCCGATTCTGTCTAGTATCTGTGAATATAACCGTATTAAATCTCCCTCAAGAAGATTCATAAAGTCAAGAACGTCAAAGAACGTTTTACCGTTATATATTGGATGAATAAAAACTGTTACAATATCTAATTGAAGAAACTTTTTTTCTCGTGCAAGGAACTCGTTATTTCGTAAAATGCTTTTCAACTTTTTTAATGACTCATCACGAAACTTTTGTTTAAACTTATGGCCCATACGAGGTTCATACACTAGAGATGCAAGTACTAACAAAATTTGATACTCATCAAGCTTTTCAGCAAGTGGCGTTGCAAAGATTTGGCCAAACGTAATCTCGTCTGCAAAAATCTTTGAAGAGAAATATCCCTTCGGCGTTAGTTTCTTATCTTTTATGAACTCATATTTTGTTAATTTACGAACAATACTATTATACCGTGCCAATAATACTTTTGTTGGAATAGTAGCATATTTATCACCAAACTTTTGATACGAAAAGAAACTTAACCGTAATATCTTTTCAATTTCTTCTGGCGTTTTCTGATCAATAAGATTTAATACGGTGTTTACTGATAATTTAAAATGTGAATGAATTGGCTCAATGTCCTTTGCCGTAAGACGTTTAACTTCATGGTAATGAAATGTTGGTCTATAAATCATACTGACAACATAGCCAACAGTATCAATGCCTCTCCTTCCTGCCCTACCCGCAATTTGAAAATATTCTTTTGTATTAAGTAATCTAAAACTTATCCCATCATATTTCCGTAATGAGCTAAAGCACACAGTCTTTGCAGGCATGTTAATTCCAACTGCAAACGTTTCCGTTGCGTAAAGAACATTAATTTTTCCCTGACCAAACAATTCTTCAACAATTTCTTTCATCACGGGAAGTAATCCAGCATGATGAAACGCAATTCCCTGAGATATTGACTCTTTTAACATCTGTACAGATTTAAGTTTGTTAATTTCAGATGGCGCTTCACGCAACTTTGCATTAACAAATGTAAGAATTTCAGGATCTTTTTTAAATAAGTACTTACGAGCAAGTTCAACAGCTTTCTTTTGACAATCTTTTCGTGAAAATGTAAAAAATAGACATGGTAATTTCTCTTTCCCAAGAGTTTTTATCAATTCAATATGATCAGGTTCAGGCATTTTATCTTTGAACTTATGTTTACCCTTTTGTCTGAAAACTTTTCTGTACGATGGAATGGATTTTGCTTCTTTAATTTTTTCAAGTGTTGTTAATCCAAGTTCATAATCATAAAATGAATGTTTTAATGGAACGTTTCTCTTTGTAGCAACAACAGTTTTTACTGAATGTTTTTTTATTGCTTTAATCCATCTGCTAAACTCATCTGCGTTAGGAATTGTTGCTGAGAGGCACAGAAATCGTACTGATGATGGACTGTAAATGATAGACTCTTCCCACACATATCCACGTTCAATATCATTAATGAAATGTATTTCATCAAAAATGACGTACACAACGTCCTTTACTTCTGCATCATTACTGACAACCATATTACGATATATTTCTGTTGTCATAATAAGCACTTTTGCACTTGGATTGATGACAATGTCGCCCGTCATTAACCCAACATTTTCCTTTCCATACTCTTCAGAAAAATCTTTATATTTTTGATTTGAAAGAGCTTTAATAGGCGCCGTATAAATTATTCTTTTCTTCTTATCAATATTCTTATCGATGATATAATCAGCAATAAGTGTCTTTCCTGAACCTGTAGGTGCAGAAACGACTACCGAAGAATTCTGTTCAATTGCTTTAATTGCTTCTTCCTGGAACTGATCTAATGTAAATTGTTTGAATTTCATCTATTTTTAATAATAAGAATGTGAGAGTTACTTAAATAGATTTGTGTTTTTAAGGGTTGAGAGTACTTTTCTGTAGTAATCTTTTTAAAAATGGAATGAAAATACTACAGTATGGCATGTAGTAGACAGTATGAAATTGAACATAAATTAGAAGGGCTCGTAGAGATGTATGTTAATGAAGTTCGTGGAGAAGATGAACCACCACGAATTGGAGGATTAGTTCAAACATTCTCAGAACATTCTGAACCCGAATACTCCACACCGGAATTTTTAGTTGAGGTTACATCTTTTCTCAAAAATGTTGATGAAATTTACACAACAATTAATAATCAACCATACTCAGAAAAATGGTTTACGTGCGGAGTTGCTGCTGCATTTTGTGGAATGTTCTTTACTCCAATATTTTCTGACATTTCATATGATTATTTTGTTCCAGCATCAATGGCATTAGGATGGGCCGTACAAAATATTGGTGAGACTGATAGAAAGAGTAAATTGTTTGATAGGTCATGTAATAAATTAATTCATAGATATTCATTTCAATTAGAAGCATTAATAATAGACAAGTAAGCTCATTTTTATGGGTAAACTATTTAAATACATACAACATTTGTGTTTATAATGAATTCAGTAAGAAAAAAAGGAAGTTAATTGTATAGTTTTTTATAGTAGTTATTATATTTTGAGTTGTTTTTATGTGTGTTTTATGTGGTTACAAAAATGAATGTAAAAGATTTTCAATGGAAAGAAGGAATGACTGTACGTGATTTAGTTCAACAGTATCAGCACGTTGGATTTCAAAGTGTTGAATTAGCTCGTGCATCTGACGTTTTTGTTAAGATGAAAAAGAATAATGCAAAAATATTCTTAACATTTACGTCTAACATGGTGACGTCAGGACTTAGAGGTTTCTTTGCACAATTAATTAAATTAAAAATTGCTGATGTTATCGTTACAACCGTAGGTGGTATAGAAGAAGATATTATGAAGTCTATGGGAGAAACGTTCAGTATTGGTTCTTTTAACACTGACGATGTTGAATTGCATGAACAAGGAATTAATAGGGTTGGTAATCTTACCATAAAAAATGAAAGTTATATGAATTTTGAAGATTGGATCAATCCAGTATTACAAAAGTTGTACGATAAACAAAAAAGATGGGCAGTATCTGAATTGTTACATGAAATTGGTATGCAACTTAATGACGAAAACTCTATCTTATATCAAGCATCTCGGAATAATGTTCCCATATTTTGTCCGTCCATTACTGATGGTGCGTTAGGGTTTCATTTATTTTTATTTCAGCAGAAGAATCCAGATTTTATAATTGACGTTGTAAAAGATTTTGGAAATATATTATTTGTGACGTCGTATGATGAAAAGAAAGCAGTCATTGCATTAGGTGGTAGTATTAGCAAGCATCACGCTATTTTATGTACCTTACTTAACGGTGGAGCGGAGTATGCAGTGTACATGACAACTGCACATACAACTAGTGGAAGCATGTCAGGTGCGACAACGAACGAAGCGAAGTCATGGGGTAAGGTTAAAGACGATTCTGATGTTGCAACTGTTATTGGTGATGTTACTATCATGTTTCCATTAGCAATGATTAGAGCATTGGAAGTTTTGAAAAAGGAGGAATTGTTAGAATGACCCATCCATACTTATGTGATATGGTAGTTCAATTACATGAAGCTATTCGTCACGCCCATATTATGTTCTTACATGGTTTACCTAAAATAGATTTTACTGACAAAGATGTTTTGGAAAGAGTATTAGTAGTATGGGATGCACATGAGAATCTTCCTAGAGGTGTAAGAGAATTTCTTAATAGAAATGGTGATGACGAATTAAGAGAAGTTTGTAAGTATGCAAGAGAAGAAGATGTTTGTAATCACTTTTATGATTGTATAGTAAGATATGATCAGTGGGATAAAATATTGCATCACGATGTTGGAGAAGAATATGGTAATAATAACGAAGCGGAGATTGATGCAAGAGATCCAGAAATAATAAAATTCTTAACAGGAGAAACAAATGAATTCAAAGGTAAAGTTTATACTTTCAAAAAATAAAGTACTTGAACAGTACAATAAAGTTGCACACGCAGCAGACATAGTTTCATACAGTTCTAAAACAAATCAAATAGTAACAAGAATATTAGAAAAAGAAACTAATTGTATGTTTAGTGTGCATTTTAAGAATGAGTTGAAACATGTTACAGATTTATCACGAGTTATTTTCCTTGCACAAGGATGGAACACTCAAGAGATTACCGAATTGATTGATAAGGGTATTAAATGGTTCATTGTTGATAATGAAACTGATTTAAATGTTTTAGAAATATTCTTAGAAAATAATAGTAATAATGAGGTTAAGATTAATGTATTATTACGTTTAAAACTTAAAGAAAATACGTTACGAACAGAACGGTATTATGTTTTTGGTATGACTTCTGATGTAATTAATAAAAAAGTTGTAGAATTACGTAATAATACTAAAATTGGTCAATTAGGAATACATTTCCATAGAAAAACGCAAAACATGGCAGAATGGAATTATGTCTATGAATTAGAAAACGTTTTAACACAAGAAACGTTGCAAGCAATTGATCTTCTTAATATTGGTGGTGGCCTACCCAGTGAATATGCAAATACAAACATACATGTTGTTGATGGTATATTTACAAAAATTAACGAGTGTAGAGAGTGGTTACAACGTCATAACATTAAATTAATAATTGAACCAGGACGCTTCATTGCTGCCCCTGCAGGCAAATTAATTACTAAAATCGTTGCAATACATGATAACACTATTATTGTCAATGCGTCTGTGTACAATTCAGATATGGACGCGTTAATTGTTCCAGTGAAATTGCTTGTTGAAAATGAAGTATCTAAAGAAGAGGGATATCCGTACGTTATTAAAGGAATCACACCATGTTCAATGGACTTGTTTCGATATAGAGTGTATCTGAATAATCCTGAAGTTGGTGACGAACTAGTATTCTTAAATGCTGGTGCATACAACTTCACAACTGACTTTTGTGATTTAGATAAGATTGAGACAGAGGTTATAGAATGATTGATGATAGCTTACTGAATATTATAAGAAATTTAACGAGTGTTCAAATACAATCTTCTCAAAGTACACTCATAGATAAATTAGGAGTGCATACAAGAATATCTGATAATGTAATAATAGGAAATGGCGTGAATATTTCCTTAAATTTTACAAAAAGAAGAATATCATCTCTTGCTGATGCAGATGGTATATCTGATGTCCCACCACCATTAGTTGAATATATTCTTTATGTTAATGATCACGGAAACGTATATCAAAATGAAGTTTCTTGTAATCTTAATGATAATAATGATAATCGTTACAAAGAACTTTTCTTGTTAATCAAATATACGTTGAAAGAAAATTTGAAAAGCCAAGTATAGCATAACAATGACATGGATGAATTTACCACAGGAATTTGTACAAGGAAAGTTTGTCGTATTACCAATAGAATATGAACATAATGTTACCTATGGTAAAGGGGCATCTTTAGGATCTTCTGCAATAATTAACGCATCAAAACATCTAGAATATTATGATGAACAGTTTGAGTGTGAACCGTTTGAACAAGGAATTGAATTGTTAGAACCGTTACACGTAACTGAACCTGAAGAAATGGTTTCTAAAGTTTCAGATACAATACAACAACATAAAAACAAATTTATTATTGGTTTAGGTGGAGATCATGCAGTAACAATAGGTATGGTAAAAGGCATGGAACAATTACATGACGATTTTTCTGTCATCATATTGGATGCACATGCAGACTTCAGAGATTCATGGAATAACTCTGCATTTAACCATGCATGTGTTAGTAAACAAGTTTCTAAGAAACATTCAGTGTTAATGGTTGGTGTACGTTCAATGGATATTGATGAAAAAAAAAGTATTGATAATAACAATAATGTACATATAATCAAAAGTTATGATTTTACATTAGATAAATTACAAGAAATCCTACCAAAACTTAAACAAAAAATCTACATTTCAATTGACGTTGATGTGTTTGATCCGTCATTTATGAGAAATACGGGAACGCCAGAACCAGACGGATTTCAATGGAAAACAAGTATTAATATTTTGAAAACTATCTTTGCACAGAAAAAAGTTATTGGCTGTGACGTTGTTGAATTTGCACCACAAATCAATTATGACGCAGAAGCGTATTCATTAGCGAAGTTAGTGTATAAGATGATGGCATTACATAGTAAATCTAATTTTTGATAGAGGAACACCAACTTTTCCCGTGTCTAAACTTTTCCCATCAATAATTTTTTGTGCTTGTTTCTTTGTAATCTCATTATGAACATACTTGTCAGCAGCAATGATCATCTTTTCTGATAACGAAAAACCTTTCATAAACAATTGTTGAAATGATGCACGGTGTTTATTTCCATTAATTGGATCTAAGTATGTAATATCCTTGCCAAATACGTATCGATCTTTCTTGAGAGAAGGATACATCATACCAGCAATCGGTTTTAAAGAAGGGAATAATGATACGAAAAAATATACCAATTTACTATGAGAATGTTTGTCAAACCATAATTGGTTTCGAAGCGCTTTTTTGTACTTCTTTTTCTTTCCACCCATACATTCTGACAAAGCAGTAATAAATGATGTATCGTCTATCAATTTTGCACTGGCAACTTCATGAATTCGTAATGATGTATTGAACTTACTATCAATATACGTTTCAAGACGGTGATGTTCATACCGCGCTTTTCGCAATTTCAGTGGACTAGGATCAGAATAATTTCCCGTGAGATAAAATATCATGGGATGGAACGTTATATCTAACGCACAATGTGTGATATAACCAAACATTAACGCAAGATCCTTTTGATCATGTGTCTTTTTTATTTTGTCTAACATTGAAAAAATGATTTTATTTGTTAAATTGCCTTTCTTACCATGTAACCAATACGAAATATAATTAACACTTTTAATAGAACAATAAAAACCAGAATCAGGAATGAAAGAACCAAGACGATAATACTTCAGATTTGACGTAATAGTTTTTCTAATTCTTTCTGATTTAACTTTTCTCCGTATTTTTTCTGCTGACCAGAGATGCGTGTTCCCTTTTACCATAGAATGTATAGTAAAACAACTTTATTTAATAATTCTTCCCTCTACAAAAGTAGTACTGAGACAGGATTCATGACAAGAGTACTCTTCCTTGTTATTTTAAAAGTGGTATCGGGTTAGAGTATATATTTTCAACAAACACAGTCTTTATATAGCATATAGGTTTTCAAACTCTTGATAGGTGTTATCGAAAAAGAGGTGTTAGGTGTCATGATTTCATATAAAGCAATGGTTGGTTCTCAAAAGTTAGATTCGTTCTTTACAAAGGAACAGAAAGAAGAAGAAGAATAATTTCTTATTTTATTTTTTCTATTACTTTTTGGTATACTTCAGCATGAATATCGTCAATTGTTCGTGGTTCATTTCCTTCAAAACATACTATTCGTTGCCAATTCTCAACTGGATCATTGTCTAAACAGAAAAGGTATGCCCGTTCTGCATTTTGGAGATGGTCAAGATCTTCTTCATGAATGTCACGTTTTCTGTCAGTATAACTACGTTCTCCCTTTTTGTCAACAAGTCGTTGACCAATCTCTGGACTCATATGAAGAAATAATGTCATATCTGGAATTGGAATTTCAAGAGTAGAATATTCAATTTCGTTTAACCAAGAAAGAAATTCGCCCATTTCAGTTTCATCAGTAATTTTTCCTAATTGATGTCCTTTGTTTGCAGATACATACCGATTAGAAATAACTACCTTTCCTTCGTCTAACCATTGTTGAATTTTTGAACCTGCTGCAAATCTATCTAATGCATAAAATAATGATGCTTTCTTTGCACTAACTTCACTTGCTGATCCAAATGCACCATTTAAGTATTGTTGAACAAACACTGCTGACCAATTATCGTACTGTGGAAAATCTGCCATTTCAACAGGATATTGTTCTTGTTGTAGTCTTTCAACAAGTTTTGTTGTTTGAACACCTTTCCCAGAACCATCCAATCCATCTATAACAATAAACATGCCCCTTTTCATATAGTATAAAGATAACTAATCCTATTTAAATGTCTTTATCCCCTGCTACATAGTAATTAGAGTCTCTCTTTTGTATTATAATAATCAATTTAAAGAAAGACCATATCAAAATACTATGATAATAGGTGTTACTGGTAATTATTGTTCTGGTAAGGACGCAGTTGCTGCAATATTACAAGGAAAAAACTTTTATCACGTTTCATTTTCTGATTTGTTACGAAATGAACTTACTACTCGTAAACAAAAAATTACACGTGATAAGCTCATTGAATTAGGAAATCATCTTAGAACTAAACAGGGGGCAAGTGTTCTATCTAAATTAGCGTTACAAGAGATTAAAGATGGTGAGAATCATGTATTTACATCTATACGAAACCCATCTGAAGTTGAACATCTTACACAACGAGAAGATTTCATTTTAGTCAATGTAACTGCTCCTGAATCTGTACGATTAAAGAGGATTATTCAACGTAACCGGGAAGAAGATCCAAAAACATTGAAAGAATTGCGTGAAAAAGAGTCTATTGAAAATAGTAATGATTCTAACTCGCAACAGTTACAACGTGTTATAGATATGGCAAAAATCACCATAGTTAACGATTCTACACTTGAAAAGTTGACAGAAAAAGTACACAAACTTGTCAGGGACCAATTATACAAATTACAAGATTCACGGCCAAACTGGGACACATATTTTATGAACATTGCTGAAGCAGTCAAGATGAGATGCACATGCATGTCAGCAAAAAAAGGTGCAGTTATCGTTAAAGAAAAACAAATAATATCTACAGGATATAATGGAACTCCTAAAGGAATAGAACATTGTAATGCTGGAGGATGTAAAAGATGTACGTCACGACATCTTGGCCTTATAAAATCTGGTGTTTATTCAGAACCGTGTATTTGTGCACATTCTGAAGAAAATGCTATAGTTCAAGCGGCACATAATGGGACGTCAACGAAAGGAGCAACAATTTATACCACATTTACACCATGTGTAACATGTTCTAAAATGATTATTAATGCTGGAATTAAAGAAGTTGTTTCAAAAGTCATATATCCAGACGATGATGGAAAACAATTGTTACAGGGTGCCGATGTCAAATTACGTGTTCTAAAATAAAAATTTATTTTATAACCTTCAAGACTTTATCTCTTCCTTTCATTCCTGACTTTATCATAACACGTAACCCAAACTTCTTTTTAAAAAATTTAATCAATTCAACATTAGCTTTGTTCTTATCAGGAACTGCTTTAATATATACTTTCAGTTGGTTATGTTCCTCAACAACATCATTTTTAGATGCATTTGGTACTACACGAATTGTAAGCGTTCCATTATGAATATATTTATCAATTTCCATCGGAAAGGAGTAACCCATTACCCTATAAAAACCTTACTTCATGTGGAACATATCTTCTCAAGCAACAATATATTTTAAAAGAGTGAGAGCTTCCAGAATTTGGGGGAAAATGGACGAAATACGTATTACACTTGAAACATTGTACGACATCCTTAGAAATGAAAAGAAGAGGGAAGATCTTCAAAAGTTAGAGGAAACTTTCTTTATTGATGTTGTAAGTTATATGAAAGAAAAGAAAGTCCTTTTAGATAGCAAACAGTCCTCTGACGATATGTTTGCGTCTGGTGAAAAGGATAAGTTAGAGTATGAACTACGTAGCATTAAACGTATTTTAAAAGAGATTTATGAACGAAGAGAGAAAAAGATAATTGACGTTGCACTTAATAAAAGTAAAACGGGATCAGATTTGATTGATACGGGGTGTATGTTACAGAAAGAAAAGAATTTTTTTGAAAATATTATCATTACATTAGATATGTATAGGAGGGGCATCCTTGGTCAATTGTTTAAGGGAGAAATGCCAATTGTAGGAGGAAGAGAAGTTCCTATTCAATCATCAAAAAGTGCGTTTACACAATTTGAAAGTCCTGACACGGAAGAACCAGATATTTCTACAGATGTTGCAGAAAATCAAGATAATCAAGAAGATACAGATGATGAAGAAGAACAATCAGAAGAAGATACAGGAATAATTGATAAGACAAATTCTGAAGATGAAAGTGTAGATGTAAATAAAGAAGACAGTCAAAATGAAAAAGAAGAAGAGGAGAAAGAAATGACAAAAGTTAAGTTCATTAAACCAATGCCAAGTTTTGTATGGAAAGATATGAAAACGTACGGACCGTTTGATATTGATGAAGAGTTTAAAATATTTTCAGAAGTTGCTAAGTTGCTTGTACGGAAAGGTCGAGCAGTAATTATATAAAAAAAGTGTGTTCTTAAGAGTAAATGCTCAAAAAAGTAACTACTGCGGATGCAACAGAAACGTTCCTTAACGAATCGGTAGGAGAAACATATCATTCACAAACGGGAGCTGTTGAAGAAGCGCTTAAGAAATATGCAGTTCCATGTAAAATAGCTGAGAAAGCTAAGTCTGGCCACATACGTATCTTAGATATTTGTTCAGGATTAGGATACAATAGTGCCATGGCCATTGACGTAGCACTAAAAACAAATCCTGATTGTGTTATAGAAGTTGTTGGATTAGAATACGATACAGAGATAATTGCTAAAATACAAGATGTCAATCCTCCCATTACATTTTTTACTCATTATAAGAAATTAACGCCAGAAATAACCGAATTAAAAGAAGGAAATGTTACCGTTACTTTTATTATTGGAGATGCACGTAAAACTATTACTGAATTACAAGAGAACCATTTTGATGCAGTATTTTTTGATCCATTCTCACCAAAAACTGCACCTCACATGTGGGAAACACTTTTCTTTAAAGATGTACATCGTGTAATGAAAGAATCAGGCATCATGGCAACATATTCATGTGCAAGAATTGCACGAGATAACATGAGTAAAGCTGGCCTGTTTTATGATGATGGTCCAATCGTTGGTAGAAGAGGTCCTGGGACCATAGCAACTAAATGGATTTAATCCCGTTTCTTATTACGTCCACGTTTTTTAACTTCTTCAAGACGATTAATAATATCTTTTGATTCAGGGTTAGTTTCCTCGTAACCTTTGAGAGCATCTTCAAATATTTCTGGATAGAATTCAAAATGTGTGCCCTCTAACGCCCTATCTAATAAAAATAAATCAACAGCTTTATCTTCAATCTTTTCAGAAAAAGATGATAAACCAAAATCAATAAATGTTAATTGATGATTTTTTTTGTTAACAATCATGTTAGATGTTGTTAAATCTCCGTGTACAATATTTTCTTTATGAAGAATGCCAACTTTCTGCCCAATTTCTTTTGCGAACGTATGGAATTCATCACCATGTTTAAGAACATGTTTCAACGTTTCCCCTGGAACAAAGTCCATGACAATTGACATTCGTTTATCAGAAAATGATTGCATTTTTGGTGCAGGAAAGTCCATTTCTCCTAATTTTGTGAGAACTTTTGCTTCTCGTCTCGTTCTAAATTTTCGTAAAGAATCATCTAAATGCTGTAAACGGTACGCTTTACTGAACCGTTCTTTAATTACAGCTGCATTATCTTTGTACAAAATTGCTTCCGCTCCCTGCGATAATTTTATCATATTGTCCTAGTAATCTTCCTTCTATTTTAAGTTTTTCTTTTTCTTGGTTAGGAATTGTTAAAAATGTGTTAACTTCTTCTAAACTACCATTTTTTCTATAAAGTTTTTCTGCTTGTATAAAAGAATTAAAAGAAACACCATAATATATCTGAAGTACTTTTTCTTCTCTTCTTGAAAGTGATTCAACCTGTTGTAAGATTCTATCTAATGAAAAATATACAAAAAAAACGTCTTCTGCACTTGCACGAACAATCATACCAATAGGTACCTCTCCATTTATCTGTTTGTATTGATAGTCCTTTTTAATATATCCGGGTGGTTCTACTAGACAACCCATAGTTGGATGAAAATCACTAAGTAGTTGTTCCATTGTTCTTGTATCTTCAGTAGAATCTGTTTCAATACCCAATCTAAAATTAAAGAAAGTAAAAAGAATATAAAAAATTATACTTTTTCTAGAACAGCATCAATCTTCTGTTTCAACAATGGTTTTGGTGCAAAACCTACAATTCTATCAATTTCTTTACCGTCTTTAAAAACGATCAAGCAAGGAATTCCTGCAACATTATACATAGAACCTGCATCAGGATTATCTTCAGTTGAGATTTTTGTAAATGTTAATGTTCCATCATATTCTTCACTTAATTCTTCAAAGACAGGTGCTAACATTTTACATGGACCGCACCATGATGCCCAGAAATCAACTATCACGGGTGTACTTGACATAATTGCTTCTTTAAGATTTTCAGTATTTAATTCTTTAATCATTGTTATTACCTCCACTGAACAATGACCAAGATTCCTTTTTAAATTCATTGGATTTGGGCCCGTTTGTTCACAAAAAATGCACAAGTGCAGACCAAACGCTTAAATAGATAGAAATATTACTCATTGTATGCAATTGCATTTTATATGTCAAGGTTTTACCGTTGAACAATTGTTACGATGTTCATTTAATCTTAACAAAACGGGATTGCGAATATTAAAATATCTTATTGATGAAAAAGAAGAGAAAACGATTGAAGAAATTAAAAAAGTGATGAAAAAAGATAGAACTACTGTACAACGTGCAGTCAAAAATCTTTTTAGGGAAGAACTAATTCATCGAAGACAAATTAATTTAAATAAAGGTGGATACATTTTTGTGTATAAATCCGCTCCAAAGAAGGAACTGAAAGAAAAAATTTATAAAATCTTTGAATCATTCAAAGAAACTGTTGGAAAAGAAATTCAACGCTGGTGATAGATGGCAAAAATAAAAATATGGATGATACTGTGCGTACTTCTTATTATTCCATTCGTTGCAGCGCAAGAAAATGATTGTGTCTATTACTTTACAAGTACAGATTGTGAAACCTGTTCAGAAACTGATACTTACATACATGATCTTTCATCAACATATCCTGAAGCACAAATTGATACGTTTGAAGTGTATTATAATGAAGAGCATGCGCTCCTCCTTGAAAAATATTTTGAAGCATATGCTGTTCCTGAATCATCACAGAAAATTCCTGTCGCGTTTATGTCCGGGACGTATTTAGTTGGAAACACGTCTATATTAAGCCTTCTTGATGGAAGAATACGTGAAAATAGTAATTCTGAATGTCCATCATTGGACAAAGAAGAAGTTTTAGGTGTTTTAGGAACGGGAACATCTCCCGGTAGTGTGTTTAACACGTTAAGTTTTGGTAAAATCTCATTATCAGCATTTGTTGACAGTTTTCATGTTGAAATGATTGCGTTAATTATTATCCTTCTAGCATTATTATCTTTAACACATAATGAAAAAACTCTTGTGCATAAAGGTATCGCGTTCATTGCAACAGTTGCATTCATGTTTCTTTTGTCAGGAATGAATGTCATGCCAGGATTTAGTGGAATAATACCATTCTTATTTTCTAAGTTTATTGCATTGTGCGCTATAGTGTTCGGCCTTGTTCATATGAAAAGTTTTCTTCACACATGGGAACATATTCTCAAAAAGATTTCTCCTAAACTTCGAAAGAAAGGAGTTGCAATAAAAAAAGCGGTATTATCAACGTACGGATTTATTATTGCAGGAATAATAGGATCTTTCTTTACCATTAGCAAAACTGAAGAAGTGTTTAACCTTCTCAGTACAGTATTTTCTCGTTCAGGCTATAAAATTCTTACATTTCCGTTAATTATATATTACATCATTATTGTTATGTTACCATTTATCATTGTACTTTTATTATACCGATATGGCCATTACGAAGTTCGTAAAAAAGTTACGAAGAAAAATGTTGCAGAACATAAACGTGACAAGTGGCATGAACATTACAAAAACGTATTACGATTCGGTGTTCATGGTGTTATTCTTCTTCTTGGACTGATTCTCTTATTCATCTAAGTAAAATATAAATAGGAAACTCTCTTTGATACATTATGATCAATACTATAAATAATACTATTCACAAAGTATTCACAGAATTGGAAAAATATAACAAACCAACTATGTTAGAACAGTTACATGAATATACTCATTATCAACTTCTTATTGCAACAATGTTAAGTGCAAGAACAAAAGATACGACTACCATTCCTATCGTGAAGAAATTGTTTAAAGATCATGTTACGCCACAAGACTTTATTAATATGAAAATTGAAGACTTAGAAAAAGCATTGTATGGTATCGGTTTCTATAAAACGAAAGCGCGTAACATTCAAAAATCAAGTCAGATACTTATTGACAAGTTTCATAATGTTGTCCCTGATACAATTGAAGAACTAACGTCTCTTCCTGGCGTAGGACGAAAAACTGCCAATTGTATGTTATCGTATGCATTTAACAAACCTGCCATTGCCGTTGACGTGCACGTTCACAGAATATCAAACAGGCTTGGTTGGATACATACAACAACCCCAGAAGAAAGTGAAAATGCACTCATGAAACTCATTCCTAAAAAATCGTGGGGGTTAGTAAATAATTTATTTGTTGATCACGGTCAAAGAGTTTGCTTTCCCATTAATCCTAATTGTAATGGTTGTTCCATTGTAGAATTTTGTGATTTTGGAAAAAGAAAAAAGTAATATTATTCTTCACATAGTTGTCTAAGAATATCAGATTCGTCATCAAAAATTCCCATAATTAGATCATATTCGTCTTGAGGTACTACTTTTAATGAAAGGTCAGCTATTGAACTTACATCCGACACATCTTTTGCTCTATATGCTAAGAGTTGTAATCTTGATACTTCTTCAGGATCATCAAGTTCAACATGAACAATAACTTTTCTAAGACTTTTCTGATACGCAAAAACTGCTGTTTCGTTTCCCTTTTGAATAAGATATATATCTTCTGATGCATATACCAAGAGTGGTTCTAATGAACTAACTCTACCATCAAACTCTTTTCCAGCTTTCGCCACCATATCTTCTGAGAGAAGAAATGCTGTAGGAATGAGTTCATCGATAGAAACTTCCCTCTCTCTAAATTGCCTTCCAATTAAATATACGTCTGTCATATATGAAGCAGAACATATTTTTATTATAAATCTTTCTTACTTTTTATAATCCTTACTAACTTGAACCACGCAACACAGAACCATACAACGTTAAGTGCAACAAACGCCCAAACAGCAAACACGTATGCGTACCAAATCAACAGTCCTGAACCAATAATATTAAAGACGTTATATTGAATAGTATCTTGGTTCCATTTCTTATAAAATTCGTCAAGAATAAAAGCTACTAGAATAAACACCATGCCTATAATTCCAATTATTAAATTCATTTTCCTAGATGGTTTTTTCGTGTTAAAGACACAAAGTGTGATCCAACCTGTCGCACAATATTTTTATGTTTCTTTGCAATTTGAAGTAAATTATACAAATATTTTTTATGGGGAAGGTCCATAAAGAATATCGCTTCATCTAATGACAGTTCCTTATGAATTAACATATTAATTTCATTATAATGTACAGACAATTTCTGTGTATGTAGATCGAACGCCTTAACTTCAGATATTGTATTTTGAATGTTAAAAAATTCGTCATGGAGGATGTTATTTGTTATAAGCATTGATTTTGTATGATCTCCCTGCATTTCTGTTAATTTTAAATCTATAAGGTATCTCGTATAATGTTGGAGCTTATTTGTCACATCTTGACCTTTCTTTATCTTACATAAAAGATCATGAAATGCTACCAACTTTTTATTTAGCTCTTTTTTAGTTTCAGGAGAAAAATTTTGTATGAATGGTAAATGAGAATTGGTATTTGAACGAATAGGTTTTATCCAATTATTATGAAATTGTTGGACAGTTTCATGAACACTATCAAGACTATGTACCTCTTTTTTTAATGAACGTAAATCCATGATTCTTTTAACTCCCGTATTATTTATAAAGATTGTGATTGGTATCCTTTCTACTGAGAGGCTAAACACTATAGAAACCTTTATAAACAAACATGGAAAATAATCCAATAGAATGTTCTACAAAATAAAAGTTAAGGATTATATTCGCGTACCGCCCCATATGTTCAATGTTACGAAGAAAGAAGCGGTTCTCGCAAACGTAAAATCAACCTACGAAAATTATACCTCAAAAGAGCTCGGTTTTGTTATTAACGTTATTCGTGTGGAAGACGTTAAAGAGGGTGTTATTGTTCCTGGAGATGGTGCAGGATTTTACGAAACTGAATTTGAATTATTAACATTTAAGCCAGAGATGAACGAACTTGTCTATGGTAAGATAAGAGACATTACTGATTTTGGTGCATTTATGGACATTGGTGGTGTTGAAGGAATGGTCCACATATCACAAAGTATGGACGATTTTGTTTCTTTTAGTAAAGAAAAAGTATTACAGGGTAAGAAAACTGGAAGAAGTGTTAAAGTTGGTGATAAGTGTAAAGCACGAATCATTGCAGTAAGTTATAAAGATCTTAACAATCCCAAAATTGGATTAACAATGAGACAAGAAGGATTAGGAAAGCTTGAATGGGTAGAAGAGGATAATCAATAATGGCAAAAAAGAAAGCGTGTAAAAAATGTAAATTGTTCGTCGAGGGAGATATATGTCCAATTTGTAAATCTAATTCAATGACAACAACGTGGCAAGGACGATTATACATTACCGATGCAGAACGATCAATGATAGCACAAAATATTGGTATTAAAGCAAAGGGAGAATACGCAATTAAGGTACGATAATAATGGAACTAAAAATTACGAAACAAGAAGAGAATAAACTCCTTGACAGAATAGAAGTTGTAGGAGAAATTACGTTTGAAGGAAACACACCAAAAAATGTTGACGTAACACAACAATTAGCAACTAAACTTGGTACAAAGGTAGAACTTGTCGTTGTAAAACATATTCATACACGGTTTGGTCATCAAATAGTAGATTTTGACGCATTTGCGTACAAAACGGACGAAGCGAAACAAAAAGCTGAAATGAATACCAAACATCTTAAGAAGAAAGCAGAAGAGGATAAAAAGAAAGCTGATGAAGCTGTAAAAGCTGCTGCTGAGAAAAAAGAAGAACCTAAGGTTGAGGAAAAGCCTGCTGAAGAAGCACCTGCACCAGTTGTGGAAGAGAAACCAGCCGAAGAACCTGTAGTTGAGAAGCCTGTTGTGGAACCTGTTGAGGAAGTAAAAGAAGCTCCTCAAGAAGAAGTAAAAGAGGAGCCAAAGGAAGAAGCAACTCCTGAACCTGCTCCTGCTGAGGAACCCAAAGATGAAGTGAAACCATCAGAAGATAAGAAAGAGGATGACAAATAATGGCAGATAAAAAGAAAGCAGGACCAAAGGGCAAAGTTGAGAGTAAACCTAAGAAATCTCGAAAACTTCATACTAATTATTCAATCTCTGACAATAAGATAGAACGAAAAAACAGAACGTGTCCTAAATGCGGACCAGGAATGTTTCTCGGTAAACATAAAAATCGTCTTGTTTGTGGTAAGTGTGCATACGTTGAAATGAGTGCGAAGAAAGAAGAACCAAAAGAAGAATAAACTATTTTTTTTAAGTTGTTGGTGAGTAGACGTTATATTTGACAATTCAAACACTCCATCATTACCATGATTTTACACAAACTTATTTATGTCAATGAATGTTTAGGTAAAGATAGAAAACCAATTCAAATTTATAAATTAAGAACGATGGATTTAGATGCTAACGGTCATCTGGAAGATGTTCTACAAGAAATTTGTGACAGTTTTGGAAAACCAATAGTTGATTCTCGAGTTACAGAATTTGGAAAGTTCTTACGAAAATATTGGATAGATGAACTTCCACAACTGTACAATTTAACACGTGGAGATATTAAATTAGTAGGAATACGGCCAATGCAAAAAGTTAATTGGCAAATATATCCTCAAGAATTAATGGATAGAGCACTTAAACAAAAACCTGGATTTTTTGGAGTTCAATATGCTCACCTCAATACACCAAGTTTTGATGACCATGTTGCACATTTAGTAGATTATTTAGATAGATGGGACGAAGATCCAGTGAGAACTGAAAGAGAATATTTAGTTCAAATAGTACAAAATATATTGTGTAAAGGTATGAGAAGTCGATAAATGATAAATAAAAAAGTAAGAAAATACAAAATCTATTCCATAAAATCTATTCCCAGTTCTGAACCCATTGAATCTTTCTTTCTTTCAAAATACGTATTACTTTCACCAAAGATTTGTTCAGAATGAACACCAGTTACAATAATCATTGTTCTTATGGTCTTCTCAAGATCTTTATAGATCTGTGCTCCCCAAATAATTTTTGCATCATTATCAAGAGATTCTCCAACTCGTTCAACAATCTTTCGAGATTCGTCTAACGTTAAGCTGTCACCACCAGAAATGTTAATCAGTGCACCTGACGCAGTTGAAATGTCAACGTCAATAAGTGGATTTGCAAGTGCCTTTTCAACAGACTCTTCTGCACGGTTCTCAGAATCTGATTCGCCCATGCCAATCATTGCTACTCCTCCCTCACTCATAATAGCTTTTACATCCGCAAAATCAAGATTTACCAGGCCTGTCTTCGTAACAAGTTCAGCAATTCCCTTAACAGAATTTGTTAAGATTTCGTCAGCAACCTTAAATGCAGTTTGTAACGGTAAATGTGGTGCTAACTCTAACAATTTTTCGTTTGGAATAACAATAAGTGTATTGACATGATGTTCAAGTTTTTCAAGGCCAGTCATAGCATTCTCAAACCGATGTGAACCTTCCATAGTGAAGGGTACGGTAACGATAGCTATACTTAGAATACCCATCTTCTTTGCCAACTGAGCAATGTAAGGCGCACTTCCTGAGCCAGTACCGCCACCTAACCCACACGTGATGAATACCATGTCTGCGCCGGTCATTAACTTTTTAAGATCATGTTCATTTTCCTTTGCCGCTTCTTCTCCAATTCGTGGGTTTGAACCTGCGCCAAGACCTTGCGTTAATTCTTTTCCTATAAGAAGTTTCTTTGTTGAAGACGTATATAATAAATCTTGAGCATCAGTATTGATAGCAATCGTTTCAATTCCTTTTATACCAACTTCAGAAATACGGTTAATAGTATTATTTCCTGCACCACCACAGCCAATAACTTTTATTCGTGTTGTCTGTGATGCAATTAATCGTTCTAACTCAGCGTCAACATCAGCATTCGCCTGACTATGAGATATCTGTTCAGCTTTTGGCACACCCTGCGGTTGTTGCTGGTTCTGCTGTGAGAATGCCTGCTGTGGCGGACTATCCCTCTCTTCGTTCATGTATGGATCCACAAAAATCACCCTCTACCCTTTTTTTCTAAAATCTAGAAATGGCATGGGTATATAAAGATTATTATGCTGAAAAAGTGTAAATAGAAACGCCTATTTCTTTTGCTCTTGTACTTTAAATTCAATAGCGTCTAGCTCAGTTACAGAAACAAGACGTTCCGCTAATGCATCAGTAAACGTTTGTGGGAGTGCCATAGGAATGGTGACAACTGCTTTTTTTTCAGTAATGACAATATCCATCTTATCTTTTGGAAGACGTAACATTGTTGTCAAAAATGATGCTACTTTTTCCGCAACATCTATAATCTTCCTATTAACATTAATTTTGTATGTGACGTTTCTTCCCGCAAGAACATGATTAAAATTAACTATTACTCTACCGCCAGAAATACTTTTCACTACGCCGGTTTCACCATCAACATCTATCTGTAATCCTGGTTGTGGTTGAACATTATGTTCCTTAAACGTCCCCAGAGGAACAATCTTTACTTTTTTAATGTCTCTTTTTCCAAACGCATCTTCTGGTGGAATTGTAATTGTATATTCTTTTCCAATTTCTTTTCCAATAAGATTTTTATCTAGACCAGGTAAAATTTGTTTTTCCCCAACACAAATAATTGTAGGTTTGAACATCACTTTTTCTGTTGGAAGGGCGTTCTCTTCAGCAATTTTTTTCATTGTAGTATCAAAAACTGACCCATCATCTAACCTACCAGTATAGTCAAGTTCAATAAAATCGTGTTCTTTAATATTTTCTGACATTATATATATTTATTTTATAGTATTTATAAGCTTTTTGAAGAAACAAACCCAATAACCTTATCAGCAATCTGTTCTGCAGTAAAATCAGATGAATCAACAACCAAATCATAATTTTGTAGATCGTGAATATTAACATTATAATATTTTGTATATCGATCAATTTCAGACTTTTTTCGTGATTCTATTTTATCAACCATGTCTTGTATGTCCTTTGCCTGTTCTTCATGTCTAAGATTGGCTTTAATATCTCCCAAGATACGTTGTGCACCAACTTCAGTTTTAACATTAACATATATTTTTATTGAATCAGGAATGAAATGAAAACCTAACCGAGCATCAATAACAAAATTGTCTTCGTCTTTTCCTAACTGTATTTGTCTATCATCAAGCGTTTTATCAATTAACGTATCTATCTTTGCAAGTTCTCCCAATTCTTCTAATGAAATTCCTCTTTCTTTCGCCATTTGACGCATAAAATCTCCGGTAGAATAATGTTTAAATCCTAATTTTGTAGCAATCATTTTTGCTACTGTACTTTTGCCACTTCCAGGCGTTCCTGAAATTGTTATTATCATTGTTATATCACCGTATTTTTTCATACTCGCTACTTTGTAAATTACCTGAGAAACGTTTTCCCCATTGTTTTGTCCAAAAGAATAACGCTTTTCCTATGCCCCACTGTTTCAATCGTCGCATGGACGTTGTTGCTGTCGTAGTAACACATGTATATTTTCCTAACGTTAACAACTTATGTGTAAGTTTACTATGTTCTTTAACAACAATCTCTGGATCATAACCGTTTACAGTATCAAAATCTTTTCGTCTGCATATAAGCACACCACTACATCCTTTATACAAGCCAGATTTATTGTATCCGTTCTTAAGAGCCATGATAAAACGAAACTTTGCTTCTTTTGAATCTGGTTGGACAAGAGTTGTTGCAATGGCAGTTTCAGGTGTAAACGCATCTTTAATTTTCTGTAATGAATCGTTCTCAAGAACAGTATCCGCATCACAAAAAACAAGTAAATCGCCAGACGCCTTCCCGGCACCATAATTTCGTGCCCTACTTACATTAGCAAGGGTTGTATTAAAATGTTGTAACTTTGTATTGACACGTTTCTTAACCACATCTTCAGTGTTATCTGTACAACCGTTGGTAACGACAATAGTTTCAAAGTCCTGAAATGTTTGGTTCTTTAAAGAATGAAATGTTTGCCTGATATAGTTCTCTTCATTATGTGCAGGGATAATGACAGAAAATGTTGGTGGCATCACAATGTAGGAATATGTTTCATTTTAAATGATTTGTGTTTTGGAAGATATAGGTTAAGAACAGAATTTAAAGGGATGTATAATTAGCTGCCCATAACATTCCTGACGCAGAGTAATAAAATGGATTAGAATAAGGCTTTTCTGTGGCAGTAAAGACTTCCAAGAAATTTTTATGTTTTTCAATAAGGTCAGTATATTTCTGTTTATACACATTTGCTTTCTCCACATTAACTTGCTGTACCAACTTAACAAATAAAGGACCCATATGCATCCAAATTGCATCACTTTCATAATTTCGAAGAAAAATTTCTTGTGGGATAAATGTTACATTATCACGAGAATTTGTATATTTAAGTGGAAATGGTTCCGCTAACCCTGAATCTTCAATTGCATGAATAGCAGATTTCATCATATCCCTGTCACTAATTATTCCTAATGCAAACGGAAATAGGTTAGCATCGCCTGCAACATACTTCTTTTTCTGTAAATCATCATAAAAATATTCTCCACTCCAGAAATGTCGTTTGATAAGTGATGGATAATCATACTTTTCAAATGGATTATATAATTTCATTGTTTTACACTCTTTTGCAAGGAGTGCAACCATTGAATTATCATAGCAAGAACTTTTTCGTACAGAAAAATCTTTCATAGCAGAAAAATGTTCATTTGGCTTTACTAATCCTGTATGATCATCAATACACGTTTCAAAGAACCGTTTGATCATCTTGTTCAAGAATGATTTATGTTCATAATACGGAAATTTGGACACAAGCATACTATGAATTAACCATGGGAGTGAATCAACAGCTTCCGTTGGAAAGTTGTACGGTCTTCCTTTCGGCGTTATTGTTGTTGTAATTTGATTATATTTTTTAAACCTGTTAAGTGCGTACCGTATCGTATGATGAATTTTATCTTGCTGACGCATTGTCATCAATGATCGTGTACACAATCCAAAATCTCGTGTCCAGAATTGTGGGAAATTGGTGGTAGATGTTTGAAAGAACCTTCCGTTCCAACATTCGTCAACAATCTTTTTACATATTGCTTTTGCATCACCAGCAACATATTTCTTTTTCTTTATCCTATTTTTCCAACTTGTATAGAATATACGTGTACCTTCCGTAATATAGAAACGTGCTGAGGTCATATACTATTCAGAATAGTTTTAATATAAAAATATATTGGAAATGAAGTCAATCCTTCTGAACCAATTCAACAATCTGGGAAGACACAAGATCGCCAGAAACTGCGTCTAACCTAATATTCGCAAACTTAACACTTTTGGTAACAAATGTAAAGTTCCATACATCTTTGCCCTCAAGCTTTTGTAACACAACAAAACCGTCACCTAACTGTTCATGTGGAAAGGTTTCAGGGATTTTTTTCTTTGCAAGAGAAACAGCATCAGAAAAGTGTAATTTGACAGTATCCATAGATAATTCTTCAATTGTATCAGTTTCTTTTGAAAAAACGTCATCTTCAGGTTTAATCTCAAACCCTTTCTCTAGTTCAACAAAGACAACAATCTTCTTCGAATCTTTATTATAAAATCCTATCTCCCACGTGGTTTTGGGAACAAAGTCAGGAGATAATGAACAAAAGAAATGTGTCATGAACGTATTTTCATGCTGTTTTTTCCAATCGGAAAACAAAGAATCGTGTGTAAGGGAAGTTATAACGTCTTTAGGAGGGTTCATTATGAATATTCTCTCCATGTATAATTACACTTTGTGCACTTAAAAAATCGTGTTTCTGGTTCGTCTGCCCCTCTCGTTTGTTGTGTCCAATAATATGCAACTTTATTTTTACATTTAGAACATTCAATCTTGATTTTTGGATGAATTTCAACCTTTTCAATAACTTCAATTTTCTTCTGAGGAATAACAGTTTCTTTAAGTTCAGCAGACATTTCTTCATCAGGAACTTTCGTATAACCACATGAACAAAATAGTATTCTCTTTCCGCCTTTGTCCTTAGGACGAAGGATTGAACCACATTCGGGACAAAACATTGTTTTAGCTACAATTTCGGGTTTCTTTATATAATTTTTCTATTGTAGTTCTTAAAATTAGCGTTCAATCGTAATTCCGAGCGGTTTCACTGCATCAACAAACAATATTTTCATCCATCCTAAATATGGTACACGAAGTATTCCCTGACCAAAAACTCGTTCCTGGGCGATTTTAGTTTCGCCGAAACCGCCCTGAATACTGCCGCTGTTATGATCACCTTTAGTTTGATAGAACTGTTCACCATCTTCTTCCCATACACGAACAACTCTATGAATGATAGGTTGTGGTTTCGTTCCCTGAAATACAAGTACATCTCCAACTTCTGTATTATCTCTGTTTGCACGCCATAGGATTATTACGTCGCCTTTATCAAACCCGTTATTGAATGGAAATTGTAAGAAATCAGCTTTAGAAATTCCATTTTGTTCATACCAGTCGCCACATACTGTCCAATACGCATTAAATGATTCATGAAACGTGTCAAACTGTTGACCACATAAAACGTCGTTATGCGTACCATGTTCCATACTTTCGCTCACAACAGCAACTATTGGGAAACCTGTACCTAACACAATCCCTAAAACTGGATAGACAACGTACCGTATAACAAGAAATGCTATTATTATGTTGACAAGCCAACTCCATATAGAATCATCTTTCCAAAAGAATTTCCATAACTTCTTCCAGTATTGTATTAGTTTGCTCATTATACCTATGAATTCAATGAGGGTTTAAAAAAGTTTTTATACACTTCTTATATACTTACCACTATGCTCATTAAAGATAAAACAATTAAAAGAGAAATAATACTAGAGATCATATCATCAATTAAACAGAAAAAAGAGTTAAATTCTATCAGTGATGAGTTTGTTCAGAATCAATTGTATGAATATTTAATAAAAAATACTAAAGCCGTACCATATCTTACAAAACCTAAATCGAAAGAGTATAAATTAATCGTTAAAGAAATTAGATCAATTCTACGAAGAGTCTATGGATTGTTTCGTTCTGGTGAAGAAACGAAGAAAAGAAAAGAATTAGTTGATTCTTTAAACAGTGTATCTTCTCAAAAAACAATAATCACACAAATTCTTGAAACTCATTCGTCAACAAAAGAACGATTAACAATATATGATAAATTATATACAAAAATCTTTACAATAACTAAAAAGCCTAAAACAATAATAGATTTAGGTAGTGGAATAAATCCATTTTCTGTTCCGTTAATGAAATTAAAAGAATTAAAGTATTATGCGTACGATATTAGCCAAGAAGAAATGGATTCGTTAAACACGTTCTTTACATTTCTTCATACAAAAAATTCACAGTTTAAAGGAAAAGCGGAAATGTTGGATTTATTACATTTTTCTACACTACCAAAAGCAGACATATGTTTCTTATTTAAGATGACTGATGTTTTGGATAAAGGAAAAGGACATACAACAACGGAAGAAATAGTTAAACGTATTCCTTCGAAATTTGTTGTTATAAGTTTTGCAACACGTACAATGAGCGGGAAGAAAATGACTGCTCCACGACGAAAATGGATGGAATGGATGTGTACACGGTTACAGTACAAATATACAATTATTGAATTTCCTAATGAGATCTTTTATGTTATAGAGAAATAAATAGTGTTTTCAACCAAAACATTTTATAAATACTTAAACTTCTTTTAGAATATATGTTTGACTTTACGTACATTCAAGATGAAAAACAATTACAAGACGCAGTACAAGAATGGAATTCTGAAACCGAATTAGCTATAGATATTGAATGTGAAAATAATTTGCATCATTATGGTGCATACATTTCAATCATACAAGTTTCTACGCATGAAAAACATTGGATCATTGATGTTATTAAATGTAAAGAAATTGACAAGTTTATAAAAATTCTTGAAAACAAAAATATATTAAAAATATTTCACGATGTAAGTTTTGATTTACGTATCCTTCAACATCAATTCAAATGTAAACTACACAATGTGTACGATACACAAATGGCGGCATTATTGTTAGGAAAAGAACTTGTCGGTTTGGGTTCATTACTTGAAGAATATTTTGACATTCAAAAAGAACGAAAGTATCAACGTGTTGATTGGACAAGACGGCCATTAACAGATGACATGCTTGCATACGCTGTGAAGGATACTGCATACTTGTTTCAATTAAAAGGTAAGTTAGAACATGAATTGAAAGATAAAAATCGTTTATTGTGGTTACGGCAAGAATGTACACATTTTGAAGATATGGATTTTTCGTATAAGGAACAGACATACAGAGACGTTTCAGGAGTTAAAAGTATGACACCGAAAGAACGAGCGTTGTTCCACGCATTGTTTGATGAGCGAAACAATATTGCAAAACTTGTTGACAAGCCAGTATTTATGATCTTTACAAATAAACAAATGCTTGCATTTGTCAAAAATCCACCCTATGATGCTAAGTCATGGAAAAAACTAAAAGGAGTGCATCCAATCGTACGAGAACAAGCGAGCCATTTTGCAAGTGTTGTTAAGGTAGCATCAACAAAAGAGGAAGAGATGCCAGAAGTTAACCATAAAAGACTAACAACTGAACAATATGTCAATAGTAAAGCAATTACTGAACTGAGAAATACTATTGCAAAGAAGAAAGGAATCAAGGGACATTTAATACTAAACAATGATCAAATTATTGACGTTGTTGTTACTAAATCATTTAACAGTTTAAGAAAGTGGCAGAAAGAATTGGTAGAAAAGAAAGTTACAGAAATTCTTGAATAAAAATGATACAATTTGGAAACATGATTCTTCAATGGTATACAAAATATAAACGCGATTTACCATGGAGAACAAAACCAATTAACCCGTACGGTGTTGTCATTTCTGAGTTTATGTTACAACAAACGCAAGTACCGCGCGTTATTGAAAAGTTTCATGAGTTTATGAGATTGTTTCCGACCATCACCGATCTTGCACATGCATCAAAGTCAGACATTATCAGAGCATGGAGCGGCCTTGGATATAATAGAAGAGCATTGTTATTACACAAATTTGCACAGGAAGTGTGTGAAAAGTATGATGGAATTATTCCTCAATTATCAAAAGAACTTATAGCCCTATCAGGTATAGGCCCGTACACTGCGGGATCCATTGCAAGTTTTGCATTTAATAAATCTGAACCGGCGATTGATGTTAATGTTCGACGCATTTATATGAGATACTTTCACGGAAGAGATCAGGGTGCGCCCATGGGAAAGAAACAAGAGAAAGAATTGTATGATTTAGTTAAGAAAACTATTCCGAACCAAAAAAGTTGTGACTTTCATAACGCATTAATGGATTTTGGTTCTTTATTGTGTAGAAGAAAAAAACCATTATGTCCTCAATGTCCTCTTACAAAGTCATGTACATTTTATCCATTGTATGATAAGAAGAAAGATAATGTATTACATATTGTAAAAAAGAAACAGGAGAAGGGAGTTATTGAAAATGGAAAACATGTTCCAAATAGAATATTTCGGGGAAGAATTGTTGAGTTTGTAAGGAATAATGATGGAAAAGCTTTTACTATAACTACATTAGGTAAGGTAATCAAGAAAGATTATTCAGTGAAAGAAAGATTATGGGTTATGATGTTAGTACAGAATTTGGAAAGGGATGGGTTAATACATATCACAAAAAAAGATGCAAAATTGCAATTACGATTACAAAATTAAAACCAAAACATTCATATACATAAATTGTATTTATACAAAAATGAAAGCATCTCGGACATATATTGAACATACTGCTGACATTTTCTTTAAAGCAGAAGCGGAAACACTTGCAGAACTTTTTGAACAATGTGGACTTGCAGTTGAAGAATCGCAAATTGAACTAGATGCAGTAGAACCAAAAGAAACAAAAGAAATTGTTGGTGAGAATGATAATGTTGATTATTTATTGTTTGATTTCTTAGACGATTTGGTATATTATAAAGACGCTGAACAGCTCATTTTTTGCAAGTTTGAAATTGATATTACTGAAGATAACGGTAAATACCGTTTGAAATGTATTGCACATGGCGAAACTCTTAATCCTGCAAAGCATGAACAAAAAGTTGACGTGAAAGCTATCACAATGCATATGTTTGAAGTGAAAAAAATTGATGGTGGATGGGAAGCACACGTATTAATTGATATTTAGAATAATATATAAATACTAAATTCTTTCTTCTTAGTATGAACCTTGGAAATCATCATCATTTACATAAAAGAAAAAGAGTACATCAAAAATTAAAGAAATTTCCACACCCAAATAAATGGATACGGTTTCTTGATAGATTATTATTAATAGTAGCTGTAATTGGTCCTGTAATGAGTTTACCACAAGTGTATAAAATATATTATTATCAATCAGCAGCTGGTATATCTATAATGTCTTTTGCATTATTAGCTGTTTTGAATATTCCATGGATAGCGTATGGTTTTGTTCATAAAGATAAACCAATAATCATTTCAAGTTTTTTATGGATCATAAGTAATATTGTTGTAGTTATTGGTGCAATTACATATGGCTGATTTATTTCATCTTGCAGAAGAGATACGTAAATGTACTGCATGTCCATTGTGGAAAAAAAGAACACTTGCAGTTCCTGGTGAAGGAACAAAAAATGCAAAAGTTATGTTTGTTGGAAAAGCCCCTTCTGTTGAAGATGATAGAATTGGATTACCTTTTGTTGATAAAAGTGGAAAGTTTTCAGGATTGAAAAAGAAAGATGCATTTATTACTCATTGTGTGAAGTGCCATCCACCTAATAATAGAAAACCATCAATGAAAGAATTGAAAACGTGTAAAGAGTTATGGTTAGAAAAACAAATTGACGTTATTAAACCAAAGATCATTGTTATTCTTGATAGTGTTGCATTGAAATTGTTGTTAAACAAAACAAATATACAAGAGTTATATGGGAAAATAGTAACAAAAAACAAACAGAAATTTTTCATACTACATCCTCTTTCTAGTATTAAATTAAAAGCTGATTTTACAAAATTACAGAAACATTTATAAAAATAAACTATAGTTAATTGTATAATGGTACAATATAATACAGGAACTTCAGGATACAGTGTTGTTGGATATAATACTTCTTCAGGACCTTCAGGATATTCTGTAGCGAAAGCATCACATTCTACATGTTGTGGAAGTTGGCAGCATGGACATAGATGTCAAGGTTGTCCAGGATAAGAATTCTTTACTGTGAGATGTAAGGATCGGCTAACTTACCATCAAGACTTATACCATATACTCTTGTATCTACTTTAATATTTCCAGAATTTATACCAATATTCTCTAAAATTGGTTGATCTCCACCGACTTTATCATATAATGGTTTGTGTCCTGCTTTGAGTGTTTCTAGAAGTGCGACATTAGAGAGATAGTCAGAACCTCCAACTTTAACGTCTTTACCTTTTTGCATCAGTTCATAAGGTTGTGCAGCGACCATATTATATCCTAAATTCGATTCTAGTGAAGGTCCTGTTGCATTTCCAAGCATTCTTGCTGATTCTGTTGCGATTGTCATTTAAAGTGAGACATTATTGTAAGTCTTTACTTAGATATTTTCTACATTTAAATGTGTTTCCTAAGAAAGTGGGACATAAATGTCATTTAAAAAAAGTAGCGGAGGAAGGATTTGAACCTCCGACCTCAGGGTTATGAGCCCTGCGGGCACTCCGAACTGCCCTACTCCGCTATAACACGTAAAACGTTGTCCTCTTTAAAAAGATTTGGTATACAAACAGATTTCTTCTTCAAGAAAAACATTTATAAACATCTTCTATTTCATTATAGTCATGAAAAAGGTGGTGAAGAAACAAAGTAGAGCAATTCCTATTCTATTGACAATTGCTGCTGTTATTTTTGTCATTTTTGTTCTTCTTCCAGTAACTTTTGCGTTATTTGATGGAGATAAAATGGGTAATGTTGCAATAATTCCAATTGAAGGAATTATCACCGCTAATGGTGCATCATACCTTGGTGGAAATACCATATCATCACAAGATATAGTTTCTTTTATTGAAGATGCCGATGCAAAGTCACAGATAAAAATTATTGTACTTGAAATTAACTCGCCTGGTGGAAGTCCCGTCGCATCTGACGAAATTGCAGTTGCAATCAAACGAACTGAAAAGCCAGTTATTGCACTTATCAGAGAAGTGGGTGCATCTGGAGGATATTGGATCGCATCTGCAACTGACCATATAATTGCAAACAGAATGTCCATTACAGGGTCGATAGGTGTTATCTCTTCCTATCTAGAATTTAGCGGATTAATGGAAGAGTATGGTGTAGGGTATGAACAACTTACTGCAGGCCAATTTAAAGATATGGGAACACCATTCAAGAAACTTCAAGACGAAGAAAGAAAAATTATACAACGTAAAATTGATGCACTTCATGACTTTTTTATTGATGAGATATCACAGAATAGAAATCTTGCACGAGATCACGTAATAGAATTAGCAACGGGAGAATTTTATCTTGGCGTGGAAGCACTTTCAATGGGACTTGTTGACCAGTTAGGTGACAAACATACAGCAGAAACATACATGAAAGAGAGGTATGATATTGAAAATGTTGATTATGTTACATACCAACAAGACGTTGGCATTTTAGATATATTAACAAGTGTGTTTTCACAATTTTCGTTTCATGTTGGAAGGGGTTTTAATTCATTAATGGTAGAACAACAACAAAGTGTTATGTTATTATAAAAATGAGGGTGAATAGTTGGGTAGTCATTGTACTTATAGGTGTTCTTTGTAGTAGTTTTGTTTTCGCAACTGATGTTGATTCTGCAGTTATAGATTCTTTTGAAGATAATAATGAAGTTCCCGTTATAATTATTTTAGAAGATACGGCAGAAACATTATCTGAAGATTTAGAAGAGGTTCAGAATGCTGTTGAAACAAAACAAGAAAATGTTTTAAAAGAACTAGACCTTGATGAAAAGAAAGGCTTCTTAGGAATGTTCAATAATGAACCAGGATTTGAATTAGAACACCGATATACAACAATTAACGCACTATCTGGAGTTATTACAGTAGAGGGTTTAGAAAAATTGTATGACAACCCTAATGTTGAAAGTATAGAATATAATTATCCGATTAAACCATTATTAGATGGCAGTGCCCCACTTATTAATGCAAATGATGTGTGGAACTTGTCTTTTAATGGAACATTAATAGATGGTACGGGCCAAACTGTCTGTGTTATTGATACGGGTGTTGATTATACCCATCCCGCACTCGGTGGTTGTACTTTGGAAGATTTTGTTGCAGGAACTTGTACTAAAGTGATTGCAGGATACGACTTTGGTGATGATGATAATGATCCAGTGGACGTTCACAGCCATGGAACTCATGTTGCAGGAACAGTTGCATCTAAAGATGGAACGTATCGTGGAGTAGCACCAGGCGCATCTATTGCAGCAGTAAAAGTATTTTCAGATGCAGGGTCTGGAAGTACCGCAGATGCAATTTCTGCTATTGATTGGTGTGTCACAAATGCAGACGAATATAACATTTCAGTTATTACAATGAGTATTGGTGTTGTTGATAATGATGGGAATGAAGTACCTCATCTTGATTATTGTGATAATGATGACATTCTTGCTGCAAAAGCAAGCTGGGCAGTATCACAGGGTCTTTTTGTTGATGTTTCTTCTGGAAATACTTTAGGTTCATCAGGGATTACATCTCCTGCATGCGGAATTAATGTTACGTCCGTTGGATCAGTTTCTGAAAGTGATGAGATATCAGGATTTAATACAGCACCAATCTTACGTGTTATCGCACCAGGAAGTTCCATTACATCAACTGTTCTTGGTGGTAACTTTGGAACAAAGGGCGGAACGTCAATGTCTGCTCCACATGTTGCAGGCGCTGCAGCACTGATACAACAATTTAACATGGTGGTCCATAATACACTATTATCACCATTAGAAATAATGGACATATTAAACTTGACAGGAAAACGTATTTACGATTCTCGAAACAGTTTATACTTTTCACGAATTGATCCATTTGCAGCGATCATTTCGTTAGATACTATTTCACCTTCAATAAATTTTGTTAGTCCAACTCCAGATACTGGAAGTGACGTAACTGATTCAAGTATGTTCATTAACATTACTTCTGATGAAACGTTACAGAACGTGATTCTTGAATGGAACGGAATAAATGAAACTATGAATGGAAGTGGAACAACATTTTATTCTCATAAAACTAATTTAACATCTGGAACATATACATTTTCAGTCCATGGATACGATTTTGCAAACCATTCTGATGTAACTGAGGAAAGAATTATCACGGTTAATGTTACAGAAGAAACTGAAGAGGAAACAAGTATTGGGCCAGAGATTATTACCATAATACCCCTGAATAATTCGTATTTTAATACTAGTTTTAATTTGAACATATCTGTACGTGATTCAAATCTTTCCTTTTCCAATTATTCAATTACAAACAGTTCTGAGGATATAGTTCAAATGAATTCTACTGACATTAACACAACACCATTTTTATGGACAGATTTTGTTGATGTTATTGATGGAGAATATACATTAAATGTTGCTGGTACAAATTCTGAAAACTATTCAACAACTGAGACAATTATTTTCATTATCGATACTATTAATCCTGAAATTGAAAGTTTACATGTAACACCAGATACAATTTATAATGACAATGATGTTTTCTTTACTGTTGTAATAACAGATGAGAATCTTAACAAATCAACATTATTTTTAGAATCAAACGTTTCAGGAGAAATGGTTAATTATATGTTAAATGTAGAAACTGGTGACATGTACAATTTCACATTAGTTAGCGCAGGTAATTTTACTAATCAACAAAATGTATCATATACGTTCCATGCAACTGATAACGCAGGTAATACCAAAACGTCTGAAACATTTAGTTTTATTGTTGAGAACAGAGACGTTTCATTCGTTAATATATCAGTTCCAGATAATGGAACAATTGTTGAAGTTGGTACCTTTGTACAATTTAATAGTACAGCAACAGACCCTGATAATGATGTCATGACATATTCATGGAATTTTGGAGATGGAACAATGTCAACAGAACAAAATCCAGTAAAGCAATTTAATGAAACGGGAACGTATAGTGTTTTAGTTAATGTATCTGATTTATACAGTTCTTTAACATCAGACGTTACTATCACTGTTTCAGACACAGAAAGTCCATTAATAACATCCATTACATATGATACAGAACTTCATCTTGAAGAAGATGGAAGTATTCAGAATATTGACGTAACAGTGTCTGATTATTCTGGAATTTCAAATACATCTTTGTACTTTACTGATGTTTCACAGAATAGATCATGTTCTGATCAAAATAGTACGTATTGGACATGTTCATGGAATCTTAATGATTTAACAGTAGGAGATTATAGTTTTGTTGTAAATGCAACTGATAATTCTTCATCATTATACGCTAACACATCAACCTACACATTTTTAGTTATCTCATGTTCTGATGAAACTCAGAACGGTAATGAGGAGGGTGTCGATTGTGGTGGTTCATGTTCTGCATGTCCTGAATCAAGTTCAAGCGATAGTGGTTCTTCAAGTGGTGGTTCATCAGGTGGAGGTGGTGGCGGAAGTAGTAGTTCAAGTAATACCGCAACAACAATTGAAGAGATTATTGAAGTTGATGAAGTTGACGAAAACATTGTGGATAATAATGTTGATGATGATGAAGTAAATGTAAATCTTCAGATGCAACAAGATAATATTGAAGAAGTAGTTGTTGATGAAGAAATTGAACAAGAAACAGAATCATCAAACGCATTAACGGGAGCGGCAGTATTTCAAACCGTACGAAGTGTTGCATTTAAACCATTGACATTAGTTCTTTTCGGAGCATCAATATTTTCCATTTTTGGAACAACAATATATGTTAAGAAAAAGAAAAGAGATAGAGCATTCATCAATAATCATTAAAGTTCTTTTGTGTTCTATATCGTAATATGTTTTAAAATTGTATTAAAATCTTGTTTCATAGTATTCAGCAATTCTGGGTTCCTTCCAGAATATAATAATGATGCTGGATGTATTACTGGAACAACACTCATTTCTTGATTATTAATTGTTGTTGTAAAGACGTTTCCTCTCAGAGTCGTAATACCCTTCTTTTGAAGAATACGTTCCGTTGCAAAATTACCGATGGTAACGATAACCTTAGGTTTCATTACGTCAATTAATTTATCTAACCTTACTCTACAATTTTCAACTTCATCTTTTGCAGGGTTACGATTTTTTGGTGGCCTACAGAGAATAGTGTTTGTAATAAAAATGTCATCTCTTGAAAGATTGATTGATTCTAATAACTCATTTAATATTTTTCCTGACATGCCACAGAACGGAATTCCATGTTTATCTTCATTCGCTCCCGGCGCTTCTCCAATGAACAGAATGTCTGCATTTGCATTTCCTGAACCAAATACTACTTGTGTTCTTGATTCACAAAGTTTTTCACATTGTGTACATGTAGAATATTCTTGTTTTAATGTGTTGAAAGGCATTTATGTTAAGAATTTGTAGAATTATTTAATGGTTTTGATTGTAAAAATAATAAGGAAAGTATTATTCAAACAAGCGATCTGAGACTTTGTCAATCAAACGATATAATTCTGCCCGCATGTTCCCTTCAAACATAGGCAGTTTTTCTTTCACATTTGTTTCATATCCATCTTCTTCACATCCATGAACACTACAATTGAACCCATTTGCATCTTCATCCGTAACTGATCGTGTAATACAAAGTGACTTTCCTGTTGATGTGTCCTCTGTATCATCACACAAAAATTCTGTTATGGTATACCTGGCAATAGTTTCGTCTGAACGTATAACTACTTCTACTTCATAAACAGTTTCATCAACAGATGCATTACCGAGCTGTGTATGATACGTTGTTGAATAAGTAGGATCTTCAAGTATTTCATGTAACCGTGATTTTGGCCTATCATACACAGTATTCCATGACGTTATATCTATTTCTTCACGAAGACGTTTTGTAAATTCAGCAACCACTGGATCTCGACCGCGTGGTCGAGGTGCATGTTCTCTTAATGAAGGCCGACAACCTACTGCTAAACCAGCTAAACCTAAACTAAGAACTTTTCCAAATTTTCGTCTTCCTTCGTCGACCATAATCAATAATTATTCATCTTTCTTTAAAAATACTATTATACTTCATCATAATCATCCATTTCTAACAGTAATCTTTATAAAGCAGATTACTAGTTTCTAGTCATAATGGACCCACAAGTACAAAAAGTAAGTAAAGTGAAAAGGTTTATAAAAGAAACACGCAGAGTGTTACGTATTACAAAGAAACCTGATAGAACAGAGTTTATGAGCCTTGTTAAAGTAACAGGTTTAGGCATCCTTATCATTGGTGCTCTTGGTTTTATCTTATTCCTTGTAAAACAATTATTTTTTTAATAAAATGGAAAGCCAAATCTTTGGACTGCGGACGGCAGCAAATAGGGAAGATCAAGTTGTTGATTATTTAGTCTCAAAACTCCAAAAAAATACTGAAGGAATTCTTGCTGTTATACGACCACATGGCATGAGGGGATACATTTTTATAGAAACATTATCAAAAATTGATGCAGAATCTGCACTACGTGGAGTTCCGTACGCACGAGGATTACTCCCGAGAGAGATTCCCTATCCAGAAATTGAACACATGCTTGAACAAGTAAAAGTTGAGATGAACATTAAGAAAAGTGACATTGTAGAAATCATTTCTGGTCCGTTCAAACGTGAAAATGCAAAAGTTATGCGTATTAACAAGCAGAAAGAAGAAATTGTTGTTGAACTGTTAGAATCTGCTGTTCCTATCCCAATAACCGTTAAAATGGATGCTGTTAAGGTTATTAGACGGGAAAGCGATGATGATGAGTAAGCGATACTTTTTTATATTCTAATATTTTTATTCTATTCTAAAAGAGGTGATTGTAATGGAAAAAGGTTGTTGTGGTCATACACCAAAATGTGTTGGAATGACAAAGGTCATAATAGGTATTCTTATTCTATTGAACGCATTCGTGTGGCCAATGTGGATAGGAATTGATGGTTGGGTAGCGTTCTTTGCTGTATTGTTAGTGATTCTAGGTCTTGGAAAGATGTTTCATCCATGTTGCAGTGGATCAAGTTGTGCAGTACCAGAAATGAAAAAAACGCCAGCTCGAAAAAGAAAAAGAAAAAGATAATTTTTTTTTTATTTTTTTTATTCGATTTTAAATATTCTATCTCCTACACGGACCCTATCTTTAACTTTAAGACCAATTTCTTTACCCTTTCGAGCAATATCAACACGTTCTTTATTAATTTGCATTGACGTTATTTTCTGTTTAAAGAAACTTCTTTTACCAATTTGAACTTTATCGCCCTTTCTCATAATTTTATCAACAAGAACTACTGCAACCCCTATCTTATCATAATAATGGGTCACTTTACCTCTAGGTTTTTCTGCCATATTGAATCACCTCTTTCTATTAAGAAAGATATTGAAGTATTTAATATGTGTGGAAATCTATGTAGTCATTCGGTAGTGGTTATTATAGAAACATTTATAAACCCAAAACACTAATATCTTATATGCCAATTATAAATCCAGAACTATTAATTAAGATTGATTCTGCTAAACAAAAATTAGATGAAGAAAAACTTGATACTTTTGTAGATGACTTGTTTCGTAACATGCAAAGACAAGTAATTAAATTTACTTCTACACAAGATGGAGATAATGCAAGAAGGCGCGATGAGGTTATAGAAACATTTCGTAATGCATGGGAATATGGAAAAATAAATTATAAGGGGGATTTTAACCTAGTTTTGCTTTCAGATATTGCAGGTAAAGTTGAACCCAATCTATGTCATCCAGGAGAGAGACATGTTCGGTATAGAAGTTCTTCAGCAACTCTTAATGAATTAGGATATGTAGCGCCAATTGACAGAAATAGAATTCATACACATCTTGAACGTACACTGGAAGCGATGAAAACAATGACATTATACCCAGTTGAAGAAGCGATATATCTTTATTCACAGATTGTTAGAATTCAACCATTTGATAATGGAAATAAACGTACTGGGAATATTATTATGAATCTTACACTAAATCAAGAAGGATTTCCGACAGTATTTGTTAGACCAGAAGAAAGAAGTGTATATATATCACTTTTAGGAAATGCTCTTACTGGTTTTCAAGAAGGTGGAGCAAATGGAGAACCACTAACGCCTTACACAAAACCAGATTATCGTCAAGTAGCTTTTAATGATCATTTTGCTAATAAAGTCTTAACAAGTCTCCTTTGTTCAAGAAATAATTTAAAATCACTTCCAAGATACAGAATATCAATGCAAACAAAATACCAAGGACTAACATATTCTGCCAAAAATGCTTTATCTGGTTGGTTTAGTAAAAGAGAACAAGTAAACCAAGTCCAATTAAAACCAAGACAAAAAGAAATTACAATTACTGGACAGATTCCATACGAAACTATAAATCATATTATGAAAGATATTAGTAATGGTAAAATGAAGTATAGAATAGAAACATTATAATTCTTACTTAAAGAAAACTTCTAAACATCAACCATTTCGATCTCAATATTAAGACCTTCAGGAATAGGAACTCTCATAACAAGACGTAATGTCCGTTCATCAGCACCAACATCAATAAGACGTTTATGAATACGCATTTCATACCGTTCCCAGGACGCTTTACCTTCACCGTCTGGAGACTTTCGTGTTGTTACTTTTAATTTCTTTGTAGGAAGAGGAATAGGTCCACGTAATTGAACACCTGTTTTGTCTGCAATCTCTTTAATGTCACTGCAGATCTTATTCAGTCTGTCAATTTCTGTACTTGCTAATTTTATTCTTGCTCGTTGTACCATTTCATAAATTACCATAATAAACTACGTTCACTATGGTTTATTGTCTTGGAACTATGTTTATTTATAAAGTTTATTGTTCTGATTAGTGTATTAGTTTTGTAAACGTCTAAAAAAGCAAGAAAAAATAAAAGAAGAAGAAGAAAAAAAGTAGGAATTTATAATTCCTTTTTCACAAGATCCATACACATACCAGCTGCAACAGTAACTCCAGAATCTCGGATAGCAAACCGTGACATCTGTGGAATCTCACCATTCTTCTCGATAACGAGTGCTTGAACTGGTTTTAATCGTACGATAGCTGCATCGCCGTTTCGTAAGATATCTTTGTTTTCCGTTACTTCATTACCTGTTGCTGGATCAAGTTTCTTAACAATCTCAACAAACTGACATGCAACTTGTGCAGTATGAATGTGGAAAACAGGTGTGTATCCAACCGTTACAACGCTTGGATGGCTCATGATAACAATCTGTGCAGTAAATTCTGTTACAACAGTAGGAACGTTATCAGATGTACCTAAAACGTCGCCACGTGCAATATCTTTCTTTCCGATACCACGCACGTTAAACCCAATATTGTCACCAGGTCCGGCTTTCTGTACTTGTTCATGATGCATTTCAATAGTTTTAACTTCACCACTGACACCCTTACCTTCACGTCCTGGAACAACAGTTACTTTGTCACCGATTTTCATGACACCAGTTTCTATTCTACCAACAGGAACAACACCAATACCAGTTATGTTATATACGTCCTGGATAGGTAATCGTAATGGTAAGTCTGTAGGTTTTTGAGGAACTTCGAACTTATCTAATGCTTGAAGTAATGTATCGCCTGTCCACCACGCCATATTTTCAGATTTCTTTGCAATGTTATCGCCTTTAAGAGCTGCCATTGGTAAAAACCGTACATCGTCAACTTTCCAGCCAGCTTGTGTTGCATGTTTCTTAACTTCTTCAACAACTTCATTGTACCGTTTTTCAGCAAAGTCAACACCAGAAATGTCCATTTTGTTAACAGCAACGATTAGTTGACCAACACCAAAAATCTTTGACAGTTTCAAATGTTCAATTGTTTGTGCATTAACACCGTCGTTTGCAGCAACTACTAATACAGCACAATCTGCTTGTGATGCGCCCGTAATCATGTTCTTGATAAAGTCTCTGTGACCAGGTGCGTCAATTATTGTAAAGTAATATTTGTCTGTATCAAACCGCTTATGAGCAAGATCGATTGTAACTCCCCGTTCCTGTTCTTCTTTAAGGTTGTCCATAACAAACGCGAATTCAAAACCAGATTTTCCTAGCTGTTCCGCTTTTTCTTTCAGTTTTCTCATAGCCTGTTCATCAATATTTCCGCTATCGAAAAGTAATCTACCTACGCTCGTTGATTTACCGTGATCTACGTGACCGATAAATACTAAGTTAATATGTTCTTTTTCTTTTGCCATTTTTTTCCTCCGTTTTTACTTAAATTGTAATAGATGGTCAGGGATATGTTTTATTTATAAAGATTTCGGAAATCTTCGTTGTCTATGAACAATCACAAAACAAACACGAACCTTTAAAAAACCACAAAAATTCCTTTACTATCAATGTTAACTGAAAAACAAGTCAATTTCATCAGGGAAGAGCTTGCAACAGCAAAAAATCCATTATTTTTCTATGATGATGATGCAGATGGCCTATCAGCGTTCCTTTTATTGTACAGGATACATAGAGAGGGTAAAGGAGTTATTCTTAAAACGTCACCAAAACTAGACATGCGGTTATTCAGAAAAGTTGAAGAACTTAACCCAGATAAGATTTTTGTGCTTGACGTCCCCATTATTGACCAAGAATTTATTGATGCTGTTAAACGGCCAATATTTTGGATAGATCACCATCAACCGCTACAAAGAGAAAATGTTCATTATTTTAATCCACGGATAGATAATCCTGATGCATACATCCCAACAACACGTATGGCTTGGCAAATATCACAGAGAGAAGAAGATTTTTGGATTGCTGGAATTGGTGTATTAGGAGATTATTCAATGCCAGACTTTATGGATAAGTATAGAAAAGCGTATCCACAACTTGTCCAGAAAAAAACTACACTACCCAAGACAATATTCAAGCAACCTATCAGCGTTTTAATCAAAATGTTTTTCTTTTTCCTAAAAGGACCAACGTCTGACGTGAGAAAGTCCGTGAGTATAATTACAAAAATTAAATCGCCTGATGAGATTCTTCAACAACAAACATCCAAAGGACGATATTTGTTCAAACGTTTTGAAAAACTTAACGAAAAATATATGGAATTATTAAAACAAGCAAAGAAGTGTGCAACACGTAGCAAAATACTGTTGTTTAATTATACTGAGAACCAATGGTCCTTTACTGCCAATCTTGCAAATGAACTTACTGTCATGTATCCAAAAAAAGCAGTTATAATTTCACGAAATAAATCAGGAGAAATGAAATGCAGTTTGCGTGCACAATTTCCAATATCGAAAGCGTTAGAAAGAGCATTAGTGGGTATTGAAGGATATGGTGGCGGTCATGAAAATGCGTGTGGTGCAGTCATAAAAGAAGAGGACTGGAAACGGTTCCTAGAACAATTTAAGAAAGAATTATCGTGATTAAGAGGTATTGTATGATAGAACTACTATTCTCATTAACCGGAATCGTGTTTGGATACATTCTTGCATGTATTGCACCTGAAGAATTAGATGTCGGGAAGAAGTATTTTGTTATAGGACAACATGTTTTGTATACATTAATTGTTATTCTTAGTGGATATTATATATTTCAGATTAGTTCAATTGCGTGTATTGTATGGATACTTGTTGCAATTACTTTTTTCATACTTAAAATGAAACTAAAAAATAAATACACAGAAGTTGGTTCATATATCATATTTGCTGTACCATATTTCATTAACGCGGACCGAACATTTCAATTACTACTTATTACACTTATATTCTTATATGGATTTCCTTTTGGTACATTAATAAAAATACAATGAAAAAAGAAAAAAAGAATTTGGAAGAAACGATTAAAGGAAAGGTTATGCCTCTTTTAGAAGAAACTATGGAAAAAAATCTTGGAATTACCATTCCAAAAATTGAAGACGATATCACAGATAAATTAAAACATCCCCATCTTGACGTCTACATTCCATTTCATCTTCATTTTAAAGATGCTAAAAAAGAATTTAAGAAAGAATTTATTAAACAAGAATTACGTGCACATCTTGGTAATATTTCAGAATTGGCAAAAGTATTAGACCTTGACAGACGTAGTATTCATCGTGCTATTAAAAATCTTAAGATTGATATTGAAAAAGTGCGCGTTCATATGAAACATAATGAGGAACATATTATTGATAAAACTATTCGGTCAACACTTGCAGAATATAAAGAAATAATTCATCCACAGAAATTGGAACGAATGTATGAAGACGTTCCAATTCTATCTCGTAACATTGCAAAGTTTTTACCACATCAAGATTTTACATGGAAAGAGGCTGAGAAGGAGTTTGAAAAACAATTTTTAGAAAAAGCGTTGAAAGATTCTAATGGAAATATTTCTAAAGCAGCTGTTAAGGTTGATATTCGAGTTGAAACTCTTCATAGAAAAATTAAGAAGTTAGGGTTAAAATAGGTTAACTATTCCGTGAACGGCTTCATACCCAATTGTTGTTTCTAAAAGACTTAAATAATATCCTCCAGCAAGACCTGTCCCAACAGTTATAGGAAATAATACTTGTCTTTCTCTTTTTGTTGTGTCTTCAGAGAATGCCATATGAGATGCTACAATACCACTAATACCACCAATTGCCCCTTGTGTAATTGCAGGTGCTTGCCTAAAAAACAAATCAACAACACTTTCATCAATACTTGTATATTCTAATGTTGCTTTTGCCACTCCTAAACCAATAACTAATCCTGCAACTTTTAAAACAGACCAAAATGGAATTAAATCTATAACGCCATCTGTATAATCTTTTAGTCTTGATATAATACCGTCGCGTTGAACAATTTCTGTATCCATTTTTAGTACTCAAAAGGGACCATATTTATAATAATTATTATCAAAACATATATAAACCAAAATATATTCATTTTGATATGGCAAAAAAGAAGAGTACGAAGAACGGTTCTAACGATAATCATTATCATCATCCTACAAAACATCACAATCATCCAGTTTTTAGGCAAAGACTTACACTTGGTCAAAAAGCAGCAGACGGAGTTGCAAAGTTTGGTGGAAGTTGGAAGTTTATTGGCCTTTTTGCATTATATTTAATCATATGGATGGGAATGAATGCATGGCTTCTTACAAAAAGTCCGTTTGACCCATTTCCTTTCATTCTTTTAAACTTAACATTATCTTGTTTAGCAGCAATTCAAGCTCCAGTTATTTTAATGACACAAAATAGACAAGCAGAACGTGATAGAATAGATGCAAAGTATGATCATGCTGTAAATAGAAAGGCAGAAAGAGAAATTAGAATAATTCAAAAAGACATGGACAAAATTACACGACACATTCTTGAATTGAAAAGAAAAACAATAAAATAAATTTAAATCCAAAAGAAGTCACTAAACCTACGATATGCTTTTTGTAAAAGAGGAATTGCAGGAATTTTATCAGGTTCTCTTTGTTCATGATCATCAATACTATCTCCAGTAACTCCAGAACAATACCATGTAGCATATTCATCTGATGAGACTGATGATATACTTCCTACTTCCTTTTTAAGCTTTCTATCATGGATACTAACAAGAAGTGCACTTTCACCAATATAAATTCTACAATTTGGTAAGTCAGTAACAGTCATTGCTTCCAATCCTTCAAAATCAACAATGTTTCCAAGTTTGTTTCTAACAGTAACTTTCCCATCTTCCCAAGCATTTCTTAATATTTCGTACGTCACTTTAAAACAACTTTAATCCGTACGCAACGAACAACGGTGCAAAGACTATCGCAAATGTATTGATAACTTTAATCAATGCATTGAGTGCAGGCCCGGCAGTATCTTTGAAAGGATCTCCTACAGTATCACCGACAACTGCAGCTTTATGTGCATCCTTCCCTTTTCCACCATGATTACCATCTTCAATGTACTTCTTTGCATTGTCCCATGCTGCTCCTGCATTGCTCATAAACAAAGCAAGTAAAAGACCACTTAAGATTACACCAATGAGTAAACCACCAAGTGCTTTTACTCCTAATAGTAAGCCAATCAATAACGGTGCAGAGATAGCAATAACTGCAGGAAGAATCATGTTTCGTAATGCAGCTTTCGTGACAATGTCAACACACTTACCATATTCAGGTTGTGCTTTTCCTTCCATGATACCTTTAATTTCTTTAAATTGTCGTCGTACTTCAACAACAACCTTATGTGCAGTCGTCCCTACAGCACTCATTAACACTGAAGAAAATAAGAATGGAAGTAACGCACCAACAAATAATCCAACAATAACGACTGGATCTGTTAAAAGGAATTGTAACGGCTTTGTCATAAAATGGCCAATTTCCTGCGTAAATGCTGCAAACAGTGCTAATGCTCCAAGAGCAGCAGAACCGATTGCGTACCCTTTCGTCACTGCTTTTGTTGTATTTCCAACAGCGTCAAGTGCATCAGTAACTTTACGAACTTTTTTGTTCAACTCCGCCATTTCAGCAATACCACCAGCATTATCTGTTATTGGACCATAACTGTCAAGTGCAATAATAACGCCCGTTAAGGATAACATAGCCACTGCAGCAATTGCAATACCGTACACTCCAGCTAAAAAGTATGCTGCAAGAATTCCTGCACAAATAACAATAACAGGAACAAGTGTTGATTGTAAGCCGATTGCTAAACCACTTATCAGGTTTGTTCCCGCACCCGTTAAAGACGCTTCTGCAATCTTTTGAACAGGCCTGTATTTTGTACTTGTATAATATTCAGTAATGATATTAATCAAAATTGTGATAACAAGACCAACAACTGTTGCAAGGAATAAGTTTAATGGATTGTTTGTGTAATATGTTACAAGGTAAAAACCAATAGCAGAAATGATACCTGATGCCGCTAAACCTTTGTACATTGCACCCATAATATTTTCAGACTTACCTAAACGAACAAATTGTATTCCAATAATTGAGCCAATGATGGCGACAATTCCTAACATAAGTGGATATTCAATTGTCATATTGTACATGTTTGATACTGATGGTATCATTGCAAGTAACATTGCTGCAAGAAGTGTTACAACATACGTTTCGTACAAATCTGCACCCATACCTGCACAATCTCCAACATTATCGCCCACATTATCGGCAATGGTAGCAGGATTCCGTGGATCATCTTCAGGAATTCCCTTTTCAACCTTACCAACCAAATCAGCACCAACGTCAGCAGCTTTTGTATATATACCACCACCAACACGTGCAAATAATGAAATAAGTGATGCACCAAATCCTAATCCAACAAGCATTGCTGGATCACTATAGAACGTATAAAAAACACTTACTGCAAGAAGGGCAAGACCGACAACCGCCATACCTGTTACGGAACCGCCTTTAAACGCTACACTAAGGGCTTCTTTAATGCCTTTCTTTGCTGCTTGTGCAGTTCGTACGTTTGCTTGAACAGAAATGCTCATTCCAATATATCCAGAGATTCCTGAAAGAATTGCACCGAACAAGAAACCTGCTGCTATTGGAAAACTGAACAATATCCATAGAAGTGCAGTAATTGCAACTGCAAATATTGAAATTGTTTTATACTGACGTGCCATATACGTCATCGCACCCTCTTTAATAGCATTCGCTATTTGCTGCATTTTTTCATTTCCTGGTTCAACTTTTAATATCTGTAAAGAAAGGTAGCCCGCGTATGCTAACGCCACTAAACTAACCACAATTGCAAGTATACTTATCATATAAATCCACCCCGAACATATAGTAACTACTTGGGAAGAGAAACCATTTATATATTTTATTGTGTTGAAGAAACTATACTTGAATAATTTAGGGATTTTTTTGTAATGCTTCGTAGAATCTACGGACAACAGGTTCTTTACGAAGTTCGTCTTTTACAACCGCATCTATTGTCGCTTTTGTTTCATCAATACGTGATTGTTGTTCTTGTAAACCAGGATATTTTGGATTACTTGAGCGATAAAAATGAAGATCTCTTTCGTTTACGTTTACCATATCATAATCCAAAACAACTTTTTGTATTGCACTATTTCCATTAGCCCAGCGAACAAATTCAGCGTATGCTCTTGCAATAAGGTATATTTGATCCCATGGTTTATTCCGAACATCAAATTGTATTTTAGGTATTCCTGTGGAAGGAAATTGGAAGAAATCTTTTCCTTCAGGTCCACCTTCTGTTTGTTTACCTAATAATGATTCCATTAATCCAACCACAACTGCATTATATCCAAGATTTTTTTTTCGACCAGGAACTAAGAATTTGATTTCATCTTCTGAAGTGAATTTTGTTAAAGTTTCTACACGATATTCTTGATCTTGAAGTTCTGGATCTTTAAGAAGTTCGTGAACATCAATTGATGGTACTTTCTTACTTTCTAAGTCCATATTACTTGGTTCTACGACCTGGCCTAGTGGATAGAAATGTGTGTATGATTCTGTTGCAACATCAAGAGTATGATACTGAGCAACAAACATACCAACCTTTTCACTAATTGTAGTGCCACCATCAAAATATCTACCCAGTTTTGATGTCAATACAGTATGTAACGCAATGAGAGCTTCTCTCTCCCAGTCTTTACGGGCTTTACTACTCCCTCTCCTTGGTACTTCTCTGAAACCAGGAAGTGAAAACCGAGGTATATGTACTTTTAACATAAAAGATCATATCAAAACAAACAGTATATAAGATTTATTAATCTTAAATCAAAAATAAAAAATCTAATTCACAATAACAATCATTCTTTTCTGTCGAATCGTTAAATATGGTTTCTGTAACCGTTTCTTTAATTCAACATCCTGTGTCAGAACCAGATATTCTTTTTTGGAATACTCAACAAGGAGATCGTCAACGTCTCCTGAACTTTTAATGATAGGAATTTTCTTCGCTTTCGCTATTTCAAATGCAAGTTTTGCTGCACGGGCATATTTTCCCCGCTGTTCATTCTGAATCTTTTCAAGTTCGTCTAACGTTCCCTGTAATACTGCAACGCGAAACGGAAAATCGCAATCTCGTTCAAGAGCAGAAAATATGTCGATTTTAAATGCAACTAATGCCATCAATGCGTTGGTATCAATAAGTATTGTTTTCATTTTTGAGCAAACCTTTGTAGTGACAGGATAATAAAAAGACGAGCAACAATAATAGCAATGAGGAATATGAACAATGCAAGGAGTGCAATAAAAAAGTATTTTTCTGTTTGCATCAGAAACGTAATACCATATCCAATAAGACCTAATACCCCCATCGTTATAAGTACTACAAGAAGAGTCATATGAATCTTCTTAATTGCAACGTTTATAATATTACGAATAAATTGTTTCCATGTTGGTGTTGTAATAAACGTTAACGTCACTAACAAAAAATAATATAACACAAGTGTAATTATTCCTGCAAGTGATACAAAACCAGAAATAGATTCAGGATCTTTGAAAAAAAAATTACTAAAAAGAATATAAAGTGTTGAAAAAGTAAAGATAAAGAAAATAAGTGAAGACAGAGTATATTTTATCCACCATTGAACAATTTTTTGTAAAGATGTTTTTGTGCGGAGTATAGCATGAGATAATAACCATACAATGGCCTGGAATGATATAAATATAATAACAAACCATAATCCTAAAAAAAGTACGTTATGTTGTATCGAAGAGTATAGTTGTGTAACAGAAGCCATATCCTGTAAAAAAGGTTGGCCAGCTTCAAGACTTGTTTGTTCATAATTAGCTCCCTGAACTTGTTGAATAATTCCTTGTGCATCAGAGATCATCTTTACTTGATAATGAACAGTTACAAACACTAAAGATACAAGTGCAAGGATTTGAAACACTACTAAAAGTACAAAAAGAATCTTATGATTCGCGATAGCACTTTTAATGCGGCGCACTGTGTCCATTCCATATACCATTGACTATAAGAATTAAAATGAAGTTTAAAGACTTTTCTATTTGTTTCTGATACGAGTATCAGACACATTAAAAAATACTAATTCATTTTGGTAAAAGTATTTTTTATTTCGCGTAATAATCGCAATATCCTCTCATCATTCCAGCAGGATTGATATCTCCTATCGAAATTGTTATCGTTCTATTTGGAGTTGAGAATACTACTTCTTTCAAATGCTTACGCTGAGCGTCCCGTATCCGACGAACGATTTCTTCCTCCGTAAACGGAAATGATTCCAACCCAAGTAATTTTTTCATTGTCATAATACTGTTTATACTATTCCTGGCTGAATATCATTATCCAAAAACCAACTATCATCCTCATTATTTTCTTCAGGAAAACCATCTTCATATCCCTGCATGAATCCGTCTTCTTCGTTATTAAGTGCACCTTCCTCAACGAGAAGTGCTCTTTTTTTTCTTGAATAAAAACTATCATCTTCAGGAGAATTTTCTCCTATCAAAAATCTCTTCATTATTTTACGTTGCATTCTGACCACCCCCATGGCTATATTATATACATAACATTTAAATATAAATACATTTACTAAATAACATATAGTAACATATATACTTATGTAGAAGTTTGGGGGATTTACAATGGAATATAGAAAACTTATATCCTTTGGAAAAAATAGTTTTGTTGTATCATTACCGAAACCATGGGTTCGGCAGCACAAGTTAGTAAAGGGAGATTTAATTTATATTGAAGAAAATGGTCCTAATTTAGCGTTAAGCAAAAAGGAGTTTAACGGTGACGCTGAAGATCGTGAAGAAACTATCATTATTGATGGTAAAAATAGTGATTGGATTGAACGAAAAGTATGTTCTGCGTATATTAAAAATTGTAATAAAATAACGCTAAAAGGAAATGAGATTAAAGGAAAAGTAAAAGAAATGCAGAAGATTATGCAAAACCTTATTGCACTTGAAGTTATGGAACAGACATCCAATACAATTATTGCAAAAGTTTTTCTTAATATGGATACTGTTTCAATAGAAGAACTTATTCGAAAGATGGACATTGTAACACGTACAATGATTAAAGAAACGTGTGAGATATTTGAAGAAGATAATTATGAAAGTTTAAATGAACGAGATAGAAACGTTAACAGATTGTATTTTCTTCTCTATAGATCAGTATTGTACAACGTTGAAAATCCAATGAAAGCTGTTAAGAATTTTAAACTCTCACCAATTCAAGCCATGCGCCTTCATAACCTTGCGTTTTATATTGAGGGTATTGCTGATGAGGCTCGTCGAATTGCACGACATGTTCGTAAATTGAAGCCATCTGAAAAACAACGAAAGGTCATAGAGAAAATCCTTATGGATGTGTATGAATATTATGTTAATACTATGAAATCAGCACACACAAATGATCATAATCTGGCATTAAACATCGCGGACCAAAAAGGAGATTTTTACTCACGAATTGAAGCATTGAAGCCAAAGAATGGTGAAAATGTAGGAATGCATAAAGTAATGAATAGACTTCAGCGTATGACAAGCCTTATTCATAACATGGGTCGTATTGTATACACCCTTGGTGTAACCATTGAAGAATAGTGATTATAGGAAAGTTTTATAAAGCGTGTTTTATTTAACCCATAGCTTGCCACACATACAGGTATGTTTAAGGTAGTAGAGGTTTTTAGATGTTTGTCATAAAATGGAAAATCTATACTCAGAAATCAAAGAAATACGAAAAAGATGGATCTCAGAACGAAAATTTCTATTAGATTCTGAAAGTCTTTCTCAGGACGATGATATTCGTCGACTCGACACAATTATGGAAGAGATAACGGGTTTAACATTTAATGATTTAAGAAATAATTTCGATTTTAGGTTTTCAGCTGCAATAATTCGTGGTGGAATGAATCGAGACAATTATGTATTAACACTTCCAACTCATAAAGAAACTGGAAAATATGCACTTCCAGGTGGAAAGATAGATGTAACAAAAATGCCTTTCAGTTCATTTTTATTTTCATTATTTTGGAAGAATAATAGAGTTAAGTATGAAGATAACGTTTTCATGAATGGAGATTATAACGCGCCACTTACACACATTGTTGATAGAAACGCAATTCAGGAAATTGATAGATATGTTGTTCCATTAGAAGATTTGGCAGGACAAATGGACTTTCCGTTTGATCGAGATACTCATTCTGATATACGAAGAGAAGGATATAGAGAATTAGAAGAAGAGATGGACTTACAAAAACCTTCAAGAAAATATAGGCACGAGTTAAGTGGTACAAGAGCTTTCATTCAAGGTGCAAGAAGAATTGGAATATTCCTTGATAGATATAGAGTTGCTCATCCAACAGGTGAAGAGGTAGCAAAACGTTGGTTTGTTTCTTTTAATTATCATGTTCTGGTTAATGGAAGTCGAAAATTAATCACAGAGACAGTAGAGAAAGGAATTGAAGCAAGTGGCGAAGCAGAAGGAATACGGTGGGCGTCCTTGCCAGAAGTGAGAAGACAAGGATACGAAGCAATGTATCACGATACGGTCCATTATGTCGCTGTGCGATTGCATCAATTAGGAATGGCTAATACTGATGCTAGACATGGAAGAATTAAACCGCGATTACGATCAAATCCAATAGAATCAGATTCTGGTTTGATCGAAGTTAAGAACCCTTTAAGATAAAATAATTTGCAGTTAATTTTATAAACCATCTACTTCTTTTGTTTCATACTCTACTAAACAATGAGACACCTGCGATATCCAAACATGCGGGGATAGCAAAGTTTGGTCAAATGCGCAGGACTTAAGATCCTGTCTCTTAGTGGGTTCGAGGGTTCAAATCCCTTTCCCCGCACCATGCTCCTGTGGCTTAGCGGTACTTTGCGCGAACAAAAGTTTGCGCGTAGCGCAAAATAGCGCGACATTGGTATATTTGCTTGGAACGCAAGTGACAAAGATGTCGAGGTCCCGAGTTCAATTCTCGGCAGGGGCTTTTTTTGTCCTTAAAAAAAAGAGTGTTCTAGATAAAAATCACTATGGTATTAACAGATACGATTAGAATAGAAGCTCCTTTCTATGACATTAGAGGGAAACATGATGAACAATATAACATTGTAGTTCCTAATGGAATAGAATTAACTCTCTACGCAGGTTTTCCTGGTTCACCATTAAATGGAGGACGACCTAATGCGTTATTTGGTGATGTTCGAGCAAACGATCCTTCTTCTCGTCGAGCGATACAACAAGATTTTCTGGAAGCAATTCCTGTTCTTAACAAACAGGGGATTGCTGTTTATATGGCGTACACAAATTATTTTTGTGATCCTGAATTCTTAGAAGACTTAGAATTTAGTAAATCTGTTCAAACTCTTGCAAGAACACAACCAACAAATGATTTGCGTAATGGTATTATTGTTGCTAATCATAATACTGAAAAGAGAGTAAGAGAACTGGGAGAGGGAGAAATAGATGTTGCATTATCCTGTACTGCTTTTTTTAATAAAGACATGCCAGAAGTATCATTTTTTGATTCTCGACGCCAATTAATAGATTTAGAAGAAAGAGCTAGAATTTATCAAAAAGCTGCGAAAAAATATGACCATGTTTTTCTTATCCCATCAGATTCTCATAATCTAGAATTACAAGATTTACTAAAAGATAAAAGTGATTTTTCAGTGTTGGTTAATTCGCGATGTGGGAAAGAATGTGATTCATATAACCATTATGCTGATGATAATGTAAGAAATATACTTCTTTGTGCAGATTTATCTCCTACAAGAAGAAGAGATTATGAAATCTTTCAAGAGAATTTCAAATTTCGAATGCACTATTGTTTAGGGATTGATTCTACTACATTACAGAGAGATACAGGAAATCTTCTTAAACAAGGGTTTAGAAACTTTAAAATTGGAAGAATGAAATCAAGATGGCCAATGTCAGGAACAAATATTGGGAAAGAAGATTTACAAACTGTTCTTCACGCAATTGAAAAATGGCGTCGGGGAAAATAATTAAATGGAAGTGTTTAATCATTAAATTAAAATGCTCACTCAAATATCTCACCATATAAAGAACGTTCTTGTAACATATTCAGCAGATGATAAAATCATATTTAATAATACAATCATTCCTATCCAACAAGATAGATTTAATTCAGTTATACACAACAATGAAGAAAAAACTATTGCGTTCATTGATGGTGGTCAAGCCGAGATATTATCTTCAGGAAATTTCTGTCTGAGTTTTATTCGTGTATGTGGTATCGTGTTTAAAGGAAATACTAAAGTTGATTCTATTACAAACGAATTTTACATTTTTACTAAAGTAATGTATGAAAATAGTGATATATTGTATCAAAGTACACTATTTCCAGTAACAGAAAAATGTATTGATGAACAGGATTTATTGATATCTTCAAATGATCAAACAATAAAAACTGGGAAAGAACGTGCACCAATATCTAAAGTAACCAATATGGCACGGCGGTTCGCTGAAATTGCTCTCGCCAATCAGATACATGCTGACAGTATTATACTTGACGGAACGTTAGAACCAACATTTAAGAACGAAGAAAAGTATATTGCAAAGTTGCCAGGAAATGTATGTGCTCTCGCAAAAACATCATCGCTTTGTACAACAAGTGGGAATAGTCCCGTAATTTTGTTAAACAAGATTAGTCCTCAAGGGTGTTGGTCATACCATGTCCATGAAAAAACGTCTTTTGTAAAGTTACATGACAATGCAAAGCATGTATTCAGGTTTGAAGGAGATAATAACGTTTTATCATCATTATTAAACAATTGTACCGATGCACTTTTTTTAGGATATCCATATGGATTACTTCTTGCAGATAGGATGGCACGTGTCAGTAATTCTGAAACTAAATCTTTCAAAATGAAATTTCTTTTGAACAAAGATAACAAAGATATTGCTGAATATTTACATTCTTCTAATGCACACGATATTCTAGATAATCTGGGCTAATTCTAATATAATAATTGAAGTAAATATAAGTTTATAAATTGTAAGAGATAATTATAATTAAAATGGATGTAGCAAGACTATTTTATTTGCATATAGAAGGAGATCAAATAACACCAGACCTAAGAGCAAAAGTTGCAGAATTAGTAGGATATTCTTCAACTAAGTGGATGGGAAGTTATGGTGGAGAAAATGTAAGTAGAATTGAACTTCCAGATAGAGAAGCTGTTGATGATGATTTTGAGAGAATGTCGTTAGAGATATTATTACATAGAGAAACATGGCCAGCTCTTGCAGGAGATGGATCAGAGTATCCAGTATCTAAAAATGGTGATGGAAAACTACAAATAAAAGATGATGACGCTCAATGGGTTGCATATCCTGTTAGTGGAATCCAAGTTGGTTTAAGATTTGATGATATAATGGAATGTCTTGAAAATGTTGGAACTAATGCAACTCCAGAACTTATTAAAGACTATATGACCAATTTACATGTTAATATATGGGGCAATCGTGTTACGGATAAAAAGCCAGATAAATAAGAAAAATTCTTCGCACCACTAATCCACCACAACAATATTTAAAAATCATCTTTCTCTGAAATAGTAAATGGAAGAACAAAACGGTTGTGAAAGTATTCTTACTATTCCTACAGATAAACTTACACCAGGAATGCGTCAGTACCAAGATGCAAAACGGCAGAACCCTGACTGCGTTATTTTCTTACGTATGGGAGACTTCTACGAAATGTTTTATGAAGATGCAGTTACAGTTTCAAAAGAACTTGACATTACATTAACAGCACGTGGAAAGGGAGAAAAACGTGCACCGCTTGCAGGAGTTCCGTACCATGCACTTGAAACGTATCTTAGTAGACTTGTCAAGAAAGGATATAAAGTTGCCATCATTGAACAATTAGAAAATCCAAAACTGGCAAAGGGACTTGTAAAAAGAGGCCTTGTACGAATAGTTACGCCAGGGACGGTTATTGAAACGTCTATGTTAAATGAGAAGGAAAATAATTATATTTTAGCAATAACGTGTAAAGATACAGAATTTGCTATCGCATTATGTGACATATCAACAGGAGAGTTTACAACAACAACATTATACGGCATTAATTCTATCATTGATGAAATTACACGTGTACAACCTCGAGAATGTCTTGTACCAGAAAGTCTTCGTGTGAATAAAGAACTGATAGACAAGATTACTGCAACGGGAAGTTTCATAAATTCTATGGAAGATTATTACTTTGTACCAGAAAAAGCTCAACAGACACTTATGAACCACTTTACCATTTCTTCATTAGATTCATTTGGCATACAAGAAAAGAGTCTCAGCATATCTGTCTCAGGTGCACTTATGCAATACCTTATTGATACACAAAAGAACGCATTATCACATATTAAGAAAGTTTCATTAAAAAATAATCAAAACACAATGCTTCTTGACGCATCAACATTTAGAAATCTTGAACTTATAAAAAATATGAAAGATGGAACAGCACAGGGAACATTATTATCTGTGCTTGACAAAACTGTTACGTCAATGGGAAGTCGTTTGATAAAAAAATGGATCAAGTCACCTTTGATTCAAGAATCTCGTATTCAAAAACGGCTTGATGCAGTAGAAGAGTTAACACAAAACATGATTCTGAGAGAGGAACTGAATGATGTACTAAAAAATATCAATGATTTGGAACGACTTATTGGAAGAGTCAATTATGGAACAGCAACGCCGCGTGATTTGTTAGCGTTACAACATTCTTTACATACCATCCCCTCTATTAAAACAAAGTTAGAATTTTGTAAATCTGAACTTTTTACTGCTATTCATACAATGCCTGACATGAAAGATATTGTTGAGTTGATACAAAAATCTATTCGTGACGATGCACCCGTAACTCTTCGTGACGGTGGAATAATACAATCTGAGTATAACTTTGAACTTGCACAACTTCATACAATTAAAAGAAATAGTAAACAATATCTTCAACAAATTGAAGAAAATGAACGACAGAAAACTGGTATTAGTACATTACGTATTGGATATAACAGAGTGTTTGGGTATTATATTGAAGTAACACGGAAGAATACACACCTTGTTCCTGACACATATATACGAAAACAGACAACAGCAAATTCTGAACGATATGTAACGGAAGAATTGAAACAGGAAGAAGAAAAAATCCTAGGCGCACAGGAAAAAATTGTTGAAATGGAATATGCACTCTTTAAAGATATTCTTGAACGCATTACACAAAAAACTGTTGAGATTCAACATACCGCACGAAAAATTGCAGTATTAGATGTTCTTTGTTCATTTGCCAGTGTAGCAGCGCATAATAGTTACGTTAAACCAACATTACGTAATGATGGAATTATTCAATGTATAAAAAGTCGGCATCCCGTTATTGAACGTCTTGAACAGCGGTTCATTGCAAATGATATTACTATTAACCCAGGCGAGATGATAATTATTACTGGACCGAACATGGCAGGAAAGTCAACAGTACAAAGACAAATTGCGTTACTTGTTCTCATGGCACAGATTGGATCGTTTGTTCCTGCAGATGAAGCTTCATTAAGTGTTGTAGATAGAATCTTCACAAGAGTTGGCGCTCAAGACGATTTAAGTTCTGGCCAGTCAACGTTTATGGTTGAAATGAACGAAACTGCATCTATCCTAAATAACGCAACTGAAAACAGTTTAATCATTATGGATGAGATTGGTAGGGGCACTTCAACGTTTGACGGTGTGTCTATCGCATGGAGTGTCGCAGAACACATTTATAATTCTATCAAAGCAAAAACGTTGTTCAGTACACATTACCATGTTATGAATAAATTGGCTGACAAGTTTGATAAGATTAAGAATTATAATTTGGCTGCAAAGGAGTCTGGCGGTGAAGTATTATTTTTGTACAAACTTGTTGAGGGTGGAACAGATCAAAGTTATGGTGTACATGTTGCGAGACTTGCTGGTTTACCATTTGAAGTTATTGAAAGAGCGAAAGAGATTCAATTAATCTTAGAAAAAGATGACGATATGATGCGAAAAATTAAAGCCAAAAAGTTGAAAGAACAAATGAGTCTTGAAGGGTTTAATGAGTAGTGATTTTGTTTATGTTATAGTTTGATACCAATACAAACCTTTATTAAACTAAAAAACATTCCTTTACACTTGGTGTGATAGATGTTAGAACTTGAATTGATTAAGAACTTTGCAATTGCTCTGGTGTTAGGTGCGTTAGTAGGTTTAGAACGAGAATATGCTCAGTATCGAAAACGTGGCCACGATTATGCTGGAATACGTACATTTCCATTAATTGCGTTATTTGGTGCATTGGCAGCATATCTTGGTGACATAATTATCGTATGGGTACTTATTGTTGCAATTATTCTTATGGGTTCATTAATTGTGTCTGCATATTTTGTCACACGAGATAAAAAAAAGCACCATACGGGAGCAACGTCAGAAGTTGCAGGATTGATAGTATTCTTTGTTGGAATTCTTTGTTATCATGGCGAACTAATACTTGCAGCAGTTATTGCTATAACTATGACCATAATTTTGTATGGTAGATCTGTCCTTCATACATTTGCAAAAAAGATTAAAAGACAAGAATTGTCAGACACATTAAAGTTTGCTGTTGTTGCATTTATCATCCTTCCGTTCCTTCCAAATCAGGGGTACGGTCCTTTAGAATTATTCAACCCATTCATTATTTGGTTAATGGTCGTTTTCATTTCAGGTATAAGTTTTGTAGGATATATTTTTATGAAATGGTTCGGTGAAAAGGGAATAACTCTTGCTGGAATTCTGGGCGGTTTGATAAGCAGTACTGCCGTCACTACAAGTTTTGCAGCGCGAAGTAAGAAAGAACTAGGAGTGTATAAAGCGTTAGTGTTAGGAGTTATCCTTGCGAATGGTATTATGTTTATCAGAATTTTAATTGAAGTATTTGTATTAAATAGAGAGTTATTTATGGAAGTTCTTATTCCATTTATTGTACTTGCACTTTTGACAGCCATTATTTCATACTTCCTTTGGTTAAATGCAAAAAAGACTAAAGGAAAAGTAGAATTATCGTCACCCTTTACTATTAAACCGGCGCTTAAGTTTGGAGTTTTCTTTGCAATTATATTAGCACTTGTTAAGGTTGCAGACGTCTATTTATCTTCACGAGGGGTGTATTTAGTAAGTTTCATTTCAGGATTTGCGGATGTTGATGCAATTACTGTTTCCCTCTCTCAGCTAGCAAAGGGCTCATTAGCAATGGAAACTGCACGAAACGGCATTATTATCGCAGCATTAACAAACGTTGCAGTGAAAGGAGGAATTGCGTACTGGTTCGGAGCACAAAAGTTTGGAAGAATAGTTGTTGGCGTTTTTGCTGCACTTATTATTGTCGGAGTAACAATGATGTTTTTAATTTAAAACTTAAAAATATTCAACTTTTTCTACATCATCATTATCATCATTCTTACTTGCAATATTCAAAAATGATGTGAAGTCAGGCGCTTTTTCTTCTTTTTGTGGTTCTATAGGTTCTGCAGGTTCTGTATTACCAAACATGCTCATCATGTTTGTTGTATCAACAGTTTCAGTAGGTTTATGTTCCTGTTGTTCAACTGTAACGTTCGATCCAAGTGTATGTGTGAGAATATGAAGAACCTTTCTAATATCATCATGAGAATCTTCTTTTGTATCAATTGTAATTTTCATCCTATCACCTTTTCGTATAGGAAATAACAGAAGTTTATAACTTTTACGATTACATTATGAATTTACAAAAATGTTACTTCTACTTCTAATTGATCAGCCGTTGGATATTCAGTTACTATTGCCGGTACTAAATTAAGTTTCTTGAAGAATTTCACATTTCTCTTAGTAATAGTTCTTGAAAGAAGTATTCGTGGCTTTTTTGTATCAAGAAAAATGTCGTCATCTTTACATTTCAATTTCTCTTTAATCTTAACAAGTAATGGTTCTAATCTTCGAATATAGAATTGTTTATCAACTTTGTGTAATTTTTCTCTATATCCAAAACCAGGAGTGAGATATTTTAGATATAATGCGCCACGAGTTAACATTCCCTCAGCATCAACAATGTCAAATGAACGTTTAACATGTTCAGCTTCCCTTTTGATTCTGTTTGCAAGTTGTGTTGCATCTTTTAACGTTGCTGTACACACGTGAATTGGAAAATCATATTCTTTTTTAGTTGCATATTCAATTAATTGTAATCCTACTTCTTGAGATCCTGTGACAGCATAACTTAATTGATCCTTAACAGTAAAACCCATCTTTAGTAAAGAAGAATGGTCGTTATCCGCAACTTCTAACTCATTCAGATTACAAAAATCAACTTTATCATGAACAAAGTCTATCATTTCTTTAAGTTGTTGTCCTTTACTTGGAATTAATGGAACTTCAACACCAACATCCCACGAGAATTGTTTTGCTATGTCTAATCTATTCCATAACGTTTTTTTGTCTAAATCTACATGAAACCGAATCTCATCAAGTCCAGCAGAAAACAATTTCTGAAGTGTTTCCTTTGTTACAAGATTTAATGATGTATACAGATGAATATGAAAATCTTTACCAAATTCTTTCTTTAATTTTGTAATATATTCACATGTTCTTTCAAGTTTCTCTAAAGGATCACCACCAGTGATACCTGCACCCAGTGCATCCATTTCACGTGCTTCTTCTATGATATCATTAAAATCTTTAACAGGTCGTTCATTTGCAAATTGAACATCGTTCTGATACTTTTGATCAGATACAGGACAGAAATAACAACTTCTAGGACATTTTCCGGTAATGAAAATAACTAGCTTTTCTCCTTTTACACAGTACTGACATCCTTTCGGTAGTGACCCTTTGTTGTACGAACGATATTTGTTTCTTTGCATACCATTTTGTGTATTAATACTCTTTTTATGTCTTTTGTGTTATATTTGCTCTTTGATATTTCGTTCAATATTTCTGTAGTATATATTTTAGGGATAGATAATGTATTTAAAGCATTCAGAAATTGTTTATTTGATACATTATGAGCGAATTAGTTTCTGTTGATTTTCAACCAATGCGTGAAGGCAGTTTAGAATTTCGAGTAAGTGACAATTTTCTTCCTACATTTAAAAGAAAACAGTTTGAAGTAATTTCTCCAGAAGAAGCAAATGAACTATATTTCCAAGTTCCTACAGGTAGGACATTAGTTTACATTACTACTGGTGCACAGCGTGGCGATGAAGCGAAGGGAAAAGTTGCACGAAACATACTTCTCATGAACCCTGACGTTAAATGGTGCATCACAGATCACTGTACTCATAATGCAGGAAAACAAGAAAACGGATTTAGTTTGCACCTTCTTCCTCCAACCGTTGCCAATCCAGAAATTCACAATTATGTTGGACATATGGCACGTGTTAATCCATTTATTACTCGACAAGAAATTCTTGATGTTCAAGAAGCGACTGGATATAAAACATTAGGAGAAGATTACCATCTTATGATTGATAGGCATTCTACCCTTGTTACACCAATGAACCGAGCAGACGATATTGTTGGTAAACCAAATGCGATGGGATCAACATGTCAAGGAGCAACAATGTCCTTTGCATATGCATCTATGAAAAAAGCGCCAATGATAGAAGATATACTTTATGATAAAGATAACTTCATGTCCTGTGTTAATTTTCAAATTACTGAATTAAATGATAGAATCAAACGTGATGAAGGATTAAAAGAATTAGGAATTGTTGATATGAAAACGTTTGGTATTGCACTTAATGCTGAAGATGTAGAAAACGGTCGATTAAAAGCCCTTAAGTCCAGACTTTCACCTGAAGAAGTTACATTCTTTTCTCACGAAAATCCTGCAGAATATTTACATTCTCAACATGTAGAAATTATTGAAAGTGGTTTGTTTGATATTGGAGATACACAAAAAGCTGTTAATGAACATGTTGAACGTGGTGAGCCAGGTATCATAGAACCAGTTCAATCAGTCATACTTGCTGGAGATGTTCGGTTCAGTAAAAATAGAACAGGGGCATTCACTCACGCCCATGGTTCAATTGGATCCGTTGGTCTAACTCCATCAAAAGTTGAATATGGTCGTATCTTAGTTTTCAAATTTGGTGATACGTCTGTTGGTGGTAGTGCTGGTACGATGGCAGGCCTAATGCGGCAAGATGCGCTTCATGCACTCTCAACTACTCTACCTTCAGGTAATGAAGTTTCATTTGAGTATACTTCAACATTGGAACATTTTATAGACAAAGATCAGATAGATAATGCATTTCAATATGTTAACCAAGCGTATAATACAGCATTACGTGAAGGACATTCACTTAATCATTCTACTGTAAGAATTAAAGGTATAAATCTTGATTTTTCATTATCAGAATCAAAAGCGTTATTAACGTCAGCATATTGGGGAGAAATTGGCGTCACATCAAAACGTGCACGAATTTGTCGGATGGATGATTTGGTTCAAGATGGTGTTGTATATGGTGTTGAACCAAAAAGTCTACAAGTGCGAAATGCCACTGATAGAGGAATAGGTCTTGGTCAAATAGGAGTAGTTACTGAATACGAAGTTGTTGATCAATATGGTGCCCCACAACAAAAATATCCAATTGGACATGTTATCAAACCAGGTGATGAATTATTAATGGAGCACCAAACTGTTGATGCGTGCATTCCACACATTTCGATTTTAAAATCGTGGACAAGTATTTATGCTGATGGGACAAACGATACAGCAATAGGAAAACTACTTGATCCAAATTTATCTCACTATCTTTCTGTAGTCCCCGCTGGCCATAATGTTATGTCAATTGGTACTGCTCCACGTGAATTAGTGTTTATTAAGGAAGTTTGATTTTTGACATAATTCATTTAGAGTATTTAATATTGTAAAATAACGAAATACTTTTAAACACAGTATTAACATGGAGTAAAATGTCGCTTGATTCCAGTGTTTTCGATAGAACTCGTACGTTTAATAGTTCTTTATTTGAACCAACTGATGTTGAAGAACTACATGTTGATGAAAGTGATGAAGTGGAAACATTTCATGAGGGATTAGATTCTTTAATTAATACATTAGAAGTGCCTATAGACAATGAAACTAATTTTGTATCTGGAGAAGAATATCATTCGTCCATAGAAAAACCTGTTATTGATACTGTTTCAGTACCTTCTTTTGTTCCCTATGAAATTAAATTGGAAGATCTTGCTGATGTAGCAAAACGTACAATCTCAGCTACAAAACAAGTAGCTTTCGAAAACGGATTACTCATGCGTTGGGCGAGTGATAATGGTCCCCAAATTTATCTTATTCGTACAGAGGAAGAAGAACAATTATTTCAAATTGATGGAAGAACAACATACGCAAATGATTTTGATGGATATGTTGACCACGATTTTGAAGATAACCAATCAATATTGTTTAAAAACCGACATTATCCTTATTCCATGTCTCCCAATGATATAACTGACCTTGCAGATAGAATGGAAATTCAAAGAGAACTTGTTGCAGACAGAATTTATCATATAAGCAAAATTGATTTTGCTGAATTTGAAGGTATTGTTGTTTCATCTAGAAATGCTGAAACTGAAGTTTTGTATACAAAAGCAACGACAAAGAAAATTCCTCCTAAAAGAAAAAATGGAAGAAGGCGTATGACAATGGACAAAAGAGCATTACAAGAAGAGAATGAAATTCATGGAAATGATCTTACAGAAGAAGATTATATGGAATTAGAACAAAAACGGCCAAGAACGTATGGTGAATGTCAAGATGAACCAGGACCATGTGTTTTTGTTGGATGCCAATATAATTTATATCTTGATGTTAAACATAATGATGGACACATACAATTCAATTTTCCTAATACTGATGTGGTAGATTTACGCCATACATGTGCATTACAAGAAGCTGAAAAGGGTGGAATGACACTGGGTGCTATAGAGGAACGATTAATGATAACACGAGAAGGTGTGCGAAGAATTGAAGTAAAGGCATTAAATAAAATGAGAATGCGTTCAATACATCTTATCGATTTTGATCATTCCGATCCTGTAATGTACCGTACAAGAAATAGTAACGATTTCTGAGAGATTATATTTTAAAAAATTATAATTTTTCCATTCTCCACAATCCAACATCTATGTTTTTAGTAGGTTTTGTATGAAATTTAAATGCAGCTTTAATTGGAAATTCGTACCGCCACATATCGGTTATCGTAAATTTGTAATCTTTAGAAATAGATTCTACAAATTTTTGTGTTGAATATTTATGCATACTGTATACAATGTGAGAAACAGAAAATGCTTTCTCTAAAAACATTTTGTCCGTATGCTTTTCTTTTGTTCCAAATGGCGGATTTTGGACAACAATGTCAACCTGTTCATCAAATAATGAAATGTCTTCAATGATAAACTCTGCATCACCAAGTTCAAACTCTTCTTTAATTAAATTATAATTATCCATACAAGTTTTCATTATTGTTTTATCCTTATCAACAAAGAATACTTTCTTTGCTCCTAACAATAATAATCCAATTCCCAAAATTCCTGGACCAGATGCAGCATCAAGAATAATCTTTCCTGCAACTTCTCCTCTCATTGCCATCTGCCATATCCAATCAGCAGCAATATGTGCTGGAGTTGCATACTGTTCCAACATAAATGATGGTTTTTCAAAACCTTTCAGTTTACTTAGTTCCATTTCAAGATTTTGTTTTGTACGAATTGACATAAAAAGAAAAATATGTTATTATATTTATAAGATTTGGTATCATTCTAACTATTGTACAGTTACGTTGCAAAATCGAAAGGTATTTAAACCATTAAGAATTGCTATATTAACGGGTGAGGGTGGTAGAATAAAAGGAAGGAGATAGAGTTTTGTGAATATTCTCCTTAACAAAAATATTGAGGTAGCTGTAGCAATGAAGAAAGGATTTGATGTTGTGAGAACCGCACTGGAAGAACATTTGTCGTCGATAAATGAAAATACTTCTGAAATTCAAGCACTCTTTGATTACCTCCACGAGCTCGATGTTAAAATTGATAAGTTGTCGCAACGAGTTGACCAAACACAACTTACAACAAACCCGGAAGAAATTTCTGTCTCACCATTAACGTCTGAAGAACGAACAGTGTTCTTAGCTTTATACACTGAAGAAGAACCATTATCATATCAAGAAATTGCAGAAAAAACTAACATGTCTATTTCACTTGTTCCCGAATGTGTTTCGTCACTTATACAAAAAGGCGTTCCACTTAACAGATCATATTGTAACAATCACATTTTCTTTCAAATTAATAAACAGTTTAAAGAACGACAAGCAAAAGAAAACGTTATCAACTTATCATTGCATAGTTTTATTTAACTAATTCTCCCACAACCTTTAAAAACGTTCCAATATTCCTTTCTAGTACAAAGAGGTGATAGTAATGAGAAAAAAATCAAAACAGAAACAGTCTTCTCGTACATCAAAAAGATGGCATGCTGCTCCGTTAAAAGGAAGTTTCATGGTACTTGCAATCATAGGATTCTTTTTCAGTGCATATTTAGTCTATCCAGAAAGTGTTAATTATGGAATAGCGTTCATGCTTGTGTTCGCTGCAATGTTTATCGCATCGCTTATTAGTATGGCACATGCACCAATACGAGGTCAAGAAAAATAATGGCAACTGCAAAAAAAGTTGAATGGAAATTTCCAAATAGAAATGTTCCTTTAATGAAAATTGAAACGGTAACAATTTCTGTTATTGCAATTTGTATATTTTTTATATCTGTTGTTCAAACTGATAACATACTTTCAGGGATTTTGTTAAGTGTATCATTTATTGCATTATACATCCTCCTTACGTACATAATTCAGAAAGTACGCGTTATGGAAGAAAAGTATCACATTAACCCAACACATCTTCATGTAACACGAAAAACGCGGTTCAAAACAATGAAAGAAAAAGTTCCATTAAAAGATGTTAAGTTTCATAAACTGGACAGATTTTTTCTTGGAGGATATGTTATCAGTAAAAAAGCGAAACATCTTGTATTCTTTAACACAAGAAAAGAGTTAGAAGATTTTGACAAGTTCTTACAAAAGAATATGAAGAAACGAAAACGATAAGTTTCTTTTTTATTTAATTTTTTTATTTGGTTGTTTTATGTTATTTTATTAAATATCTTATTTGTTCATTATATAACACTTGCGATTAGTACAGTACCATACTTATCTGAGTCTATAGTAAACCAATAATACTTAACACCAGTATACACATTTGTTATTAAATCATTATATGTATTACATTGTAATGGAATATGTCCCTCCTGACCTGTTTCAAGACGCACGTGCGCAAAGGAACATCCTTCAATTGACACGGCATCATTAATCACTTCAAAAGCGTACGGGCCGTCTTCATCTTGTTCAGGTACAATGTAATCTCGAATATCATACGTTGTTATTTCGATACCATCATACGGTGTAGGATCAATAAGTTCAGTAATGCCATCACCGTCAACGTCAACCCAACCAAGAGTTCGTTGTAATTCTGGTCCAATTAAATTATTAGTATACATTATTTCGTACGTACCATCACGATCGTAATCTTTTAACACGACGTCACCACGTGAACCAAATAAACATCGGCCAGACCGGCTTGTTTCAATACGTAATGCGGAAGGATTCCCACCAAACATGTGTGGTTCTTCTCCAACACGAATCGTAAGTTGTTCAGGTAATTCAACAGCAAATACGTCAGAAGAACTTCCATAAAAATCGCATTTAGATGGAACATGTTGTTCTTTTCCTGTAATAGAATTAGTATTTTGACCAACATACGCAAGATACGTTGTTCCATACCCCATAGGAACATGATCTCCACGTAAGCCGACAGCATGTAATACTTCATGACTAATTGTTAAAAACAAATCATGAAATGCCACTAAAGAATGTATTCCCTGATCAACATCACTTTCAGAGTACGGCTCTTTTGGTGATAAAGGTGCATGAATAAATTCTAGATTATTCCAAAATCCATACGAACCACCAAACCCATTTATCATAATTGGTGCTGCTACCAACACGTCAAAATCTGGATTGATTATATTTTCAACTGCAGTATCATATATTAATTCTCTTTCTGCTGAAGAAAAATGATTATTGCCAGGAACAATTCGATGAACACCTTCAGGAGGTTCAATGACTACAGGGACAATATTATAGTGAATGGGATTAGGAAGATTTTGTTTCGATGCAAAATAATCGTTCATTAATTGTTCATATGTTTCTGTCCATTCTAGAAGCACTTCAGTTGGATATGCATCGTCAAATGTAAGAAACACAAGTAACATATCTAATTCTTCTCCGTAAACAGAAGACCATGTTTTAGAATAACTTGTTTCTATTTCAAACTGTTTTCTATTTCCTGAAGATTCAGTATCAATATTAAAATCTATTACATTATAATTAGTATTATTAACCCACATGGTTGATCGAAGAAATGTGCCACTTTTCCATCCAGACAATCCTGAACCACTATACGAAAATTCAATGTTTGGTGTTTCTATGGTAGTATATTGTGCTCGAGATCCAACTTTTTTCATTCGCCATATGTCTCTAAAAAATTTTTGTATTTTATATGAGTATCCATATTCATAATTTTTTATGCCTAACTGTTCTGCCCAACATGCTGACGGATAAAAAGTTCCCTGAGTATCATACACAGGATTATAATACTTTGGACATGCAGATGAAACTGAACAGCCACTGTAAGGAGAACACGTTTCAGTATAGAACTGTAAACATTCAGGTTTGTCAGAATTCAGTCCCCAGAAACAATGTGAATTTTCGGGTAGAGGTATTGATAATATATCTGCTTTAGGGACATTGGAAGTAACACATGCACCGTCCTCACAAACATAATCACTTCCTAAACTTGAACAATCAAACGTTGTATCACCTTTATATTCTCCCTTTTCACAAATGTACTCTTGTAATTTAATACCATCACGCCAACACCAATCAGATTTTTGTATTTCTCTTTTTGGATAATTTTTTAAAGTGACATATCCTACATTCTGGTAATCAGCACCTTTATCAGAATCTGTACATGTGATTTTGTACGGTTTAACCCTTTTTTGAAGATTATTTAGATACCGCACCCTTTTTGAATTAAATTTGTATGATTGGCCAGTTAACGAACTTTGATCATCTGAAAGAACGTAACTCAATTCTGATTCAGATAAATTTCCTAATTCACTAGATAACATATCTTCTGACAAGTCATCTGACGATTCATCAGACATTTTTTCAGTACAACTAACAATAAATAGAAACGAAATGACCATTACACATATTACACCAATCTTTTTCATAATGTGTATGTAAATAAAAGGATTTTTTAAAATTAACTGTTTATTTAATGTTTAAATGTCCTATCAAACTTTTCCTTTGCTTTATTTTCCTTCCAAAATACTGCGTGAGATGCACGTTTTTCAAACAATGTAATTGCTAGTTTAGTAACATTTTCTTCAGTGTTGATAGCATTCTTTATCGCAACTGCATGTGCATCGCGTAAACATTCATCAAGTATAGCAAAATGTTCTCTCTTACACTTTTCCTCAACTTCCTTCTCTTCTTCATCAGAAAGGTACACTTCTTCCCATGTTGGATATGAACTCTCTTTGGTTGTTCGCGGAAATGTTTTTGAAAATGCCATGATCTATCATATAAATTAAGCGAATATTTATAAATTTGTATCATTAAACAGTATTATGCCATCGTTCTGGAAACATGTCAATAAAGTACTTAGGGAAGCAGAGATTATCATCGAAGTACTTGATGCTCGAATGATTGACGATACAAGAAATTTTGAAATTGAAAAAAAGATTGAACAATTTGGCAAAAAGATCTTGTACGTTGTTAATAAGTGTGATTTAGTTTCCAAGAAAGAACTTGACCCGCTCAAACGAAAATTAGTACCAAGCGTGTTCATTTCTAGTAAAGATCATTTAGGAACAACCATTCTTAAAAAGAAAATTTTAGAATTGTCACGAGGAAAACCCGTTACCGTAGGTGTTTTAGGATATCCCAATGTTGGAAAATCATCATTGATTAATGCTTTAGCTGGTAAAGGAGCTGCTCGAACGTCATCCGAAAGTGGATATACAAAAGGTGTTCAAAAAGTTCGTGTTGATAATAAAATATTGGTCTTGGATACACCTGGAGTGTTTCCACAACGTGAAAAAGATTTGGTCAAACATGGTATGATTGGTGCGCAAAGTTATGAAAAGATTAAGAATCCTGAAATTGTTGCTCTTGAACTTATTAATGAAAAGAAAGTCATGATACAAAAGAAGTATAATGTTACAGAAGATGATCCTGATGAAATTCTAGAAGCTATCGCTGTTAAGTTTAAATTAGTTGTATCTGGTGGGAAACCTAACATGGATGCTGCTGCACGTAAAGTTCTTAAAGATTGGCAGACGGGAAAAATAGTATAATCAATCTTTCTCATACGTCTCATCAAACAACGTCGTTAACCTTTCAGCTGTCTTTGGGCCTACACCTTTTATCATCGTCATATCCTCTTTAGATGCATTCACAACATTCTTGACAGAACCGAAATTGTTCAGTAATAAACGTGCAGTGTTTAACCCAATATATGGAAATGAGCTTACTAAAAATTCTTGCTGTTCTTTCGTTGTATGAGGTTTCTTATCATGAACTGAAACGTCTCGTTCTTTATTCTGTTCACGTTTTGCCATCACTGCCAACAATGCAGCAGTATCTTTTGGATTCTTTGTATATAAAACCGGAACGCCAAAATCTAAAACAATAGAAGCTAACATTCCTCTAATAGCGTTCGCATGAACCTTTCGAATAGCATAAATGTCTTCCTCTCCTTCAATTATAACGACAGCTTTGTCAAAGTTTTGTCGTAAATCTCGTACTTGTTCCAATAAACGACCGTCAATGATAGATGCAACAAAATCAGGTACTTTTTTTAATTCAACACCTACTCTACCTGAAACAAGATAATCTGCAGAAACTAACTGACCAGTCTTAACAGATATACCTATATCAATCAATTCTTTTACAATACGATTATTCTTTTCACGATGATCTGCAAGGACAGAAACTATTTCGTCCTCTTTAATGAATTTGTGTAATGTTGTCTTTTTAGTTCCATTTAACGTAAAATCTTTCTTAAGGGTTTCAAGATTTCTGTACATACGTTTTTCTTTATGATGTGCTGACCAACGATAGGCTTCATCTCTTGTTCCTGTTGATACAAGAACGTTAACTTCTCCCTCTTCTAAACGTCCCGTCCTTCCACGTCTCTGTATTGACCTAATAGCACTAGGAACGGGTTCATAAAAAATAACCTTATCAACTTTAGGAATGTCAAGACCCTCTTCAGCAACGGACGTTGCCACAAGAACGTTAAACTCACCAGTTCTAAATTGGTCTAAGATAGCTTTCTGTTCTTTCTGTGAAAAACCAATACCGTTCTTCTTTGCCTGGCCGACAAAAATGTGATTTGTAATCTTAAGTTCATTAAGTGTAGAGACAATCTGTTCAGCAGAATCTCTAAATTGTGTAAAGATAATGGCTTTTGCATCAGGAGTTTTATTAATAACATCAAACATCATTTCTTGTAACATAACTTGTTTAGGATGTTTATACTCTTTTTTGAAAAGTTCATCTGTATGATACATTGCAGACTTAACGTTTTCATCTATCAAGAGGTTTTTAAGAGCTTTTACTTTAGATGTTAACGACTGTTTTTGCATTTTTGTAAAGTATGTATGTAATGGTGCAATGCCCTGTGATTCTAACAATTCAAGTGCATGTTCAATCTTTAACGCTTCAGCGATTAATGATACTGATCGTAAGATTTCAAAATCTTTATGACCAGATGAAATTTGTCGTTGTAAGTCTCCTTGTAACATTAACATTTGACCTTTCATTAATGATGCAGAATTACAATGGCCGTACCTCTGTGCTTCTATAAGTTTACTCTTTTTTGCATCCTGTAAATATTTCTGTATTCCTTTAAGTTCATCTGGAAATTTGATAGGTATCCAGTTAATATTAACATTTTGAACGTACGGTTTCACGTCAGGATCTTTATCAGTCCTTACTTCAACCTTTTCAATATGTAAATTGGTACACACTTCACGAATCTTTTCCATATCAGACCCGGGAGATGCAGTTAACGCTAAAATTCGTGAACGTGCAGAGACTTTATCGTACTGTTGTGCAATCCATACATACGCATACTCTTTTGTTGCATGATGTGCTTCGTCAAATATTAATAGGGAAACTTCCTGCAATTTTACACGTTTGTTAATAACATCATTCTCAAGCCCTTGCGGTGTAGATACAATTATTTGTGCATCTTTCCATAACTCTGCTCTCTTTTCTGGTTTAATACTTCCTGTGAATAAAACAATCTTTTCTTTTTGAACGTTTAAATGGTTTGTAAAGGTTTCAATATGTTGTTCACATAACGGTTTTGTTGGTGCCAACATTAATATTTTTGAATTTGGATATTGATGTAACCTTTGTGCTGCAAGTAAAAACGCTACAGCAGTTTTTCCTAGGCCCGTTGGGAGTACTACTAACGTATTATTATGTGCAGCTGTTCCCAGAATTGTCTGTTGATATAAACGTGGACTAAAGTTATTAATCATATATATATTTGAGAGATAGGTGATTTATATACCTTACCCGTGGTTGTCCAGTGGGGTGTGGGTGTTATTAAATATAATCCTTCACCACCCCATACTCTGTCCTAGGAGGCCATGTTGAAGAAGAATCGCTTTTAACTTTACCGCCAAAGATTAATGCAGTTGGTTTTATCTTTAACTGTTCTACTAAATCATCAAGGTGTGTAAAGAATACTTTTTCAGAATCGTCATCAATCTGAAAATCATACCCAACATAATAATAAATATTTCCATGTGGATCAACAACACCTCGAACAGCAGTGTTCATAACATCATCTGACCACCCATTCATTTCAAACCATACTGCATGAGAATATTCAACGTTAGGTTTAGCAATGTACAAAACATCGTCTTTGATACAAAACATTCGCCGTATACGATGATAATGTTTTACAGCTTCGCCTTCTTCAACACCATAACGTTCTTCGAATGTATTCATAAGAAGAAAAAGAAAAGTCCTATTTATAACTTTTATGAACTACATAGCTAACGCTATTTATAATTAAAAAATAAAAAAAAACAAAGGTGAAGTCGATTCACCTAAGTAAAATGTAAATGAAAACCATATGTAAGAATAACACAAGATATGGACGTTAGTAACCGCATGCTGAATACGTCGTTGCCTTCGTACTTACACACCGGTTCTATCAAACCACTGTTTTTGTGATGCCCTATGATGTCTCTTTTCAAGGTGTACTTCGTGCTTAGATGCTTTCAGCACTTATCACTTGGAGCGTAGCTGCCCGGCGTACCCTGTCGGATAACCGGTCCACCAGTGGCTCCGAACCACCGTTCCTCTCGTACTAAGTGGTCCTTCCTTTCAGACGTCAAACACTTCCAATAGATATCAAACAAACTGCCTCACAGCGTTCTGAACCCAGCTCACGAACCCTTTTAATGGGTGAACACCCCCACCCTTGGTAGCTTCTGCACCACCAGGATAGGATGAGCCGACATCGAAGTAGCAAACCGCGCCGTCGATATATTCTTCTAGTATCCATGATGAATACTAAATATGAACTCTCGGGCGCGACAACTCAGTTATCCCCGGAGTAACTTTTCAGTCTGCTCTGGCCCTCATTAAGAAGGCACAGAGGTTCGCTAGGCCACACTTTCGTGTTTGGAATTCGTTATGTTTAAAGTCCAATCAGGCTGGCTTATGCCCTTGCACTCTACTCCGGATTTCTAAACCGGATGAGCCAACCATTGGGCGCTATTGATATCTTTTCAACAGCGTGCCACCCCAGCCAAACTGTCCACCAATCGGTGTCCCTACAAGAGGTAAGTGATATAATTTTTGATAAGTGGTGTTACATTGTTGCCTAAGTCATACGCTGACGCTCATGACCTCAAACGGCTCCCACTTACACTATATACCAAACGTCACACCACAGCGACAGGCTACAGTAAAGTTTCACGGGGTCTTCGCTTCCCATTGGAAGTCCCTGGCCTTTGCACCAGGATGGAATTTTCGGGAGTTTCTAGCTTGGGACAGTGGCGATCTCGTTACACCATTCATGCAGGCCGTCATTCAAACGGCAAGGCATTTCGCTCACATTTGTTACTTTCCCCTTTCGGGTACTAACCACTTAAAGAAATGGCGGATACACATTTCTGTATATCTCTACATATCGCTATGCAGGTCGGACTATATCTTCACCAATAATGGTGTCTAACATGTAGTCTCTGAGGATTCTTCTCAATGAGAAGTCTTTCCTGCTGATTGTCTCCACTTGTTGATTTTCAGGGGTCGTTGCTTCGTTACCAAAACAATATCCTACAACAAGATACAGAGATTTTCCAGCATTTAGTTAGATTTTTATCCCATGTTTTCTGAATGGTATTCATGTTTAACAACTGGGACTTAAGGCAACTTTGTGCATACCTTAAGAGAGTTATAGTTACTCCCGCCGTTTACCAGCTCTTCACCCCGTTGGAACGAGGCTTAAAGTACTGGCACTGGGCAGATGTCACCTTCTATACTAAGCTTTACAGCGTTGCAGAAAGTTAAGTTTTTGTTAAACAGTCGGACCGCCCTAGTTATTGCACCCTAACATCGCACCTATACAGATACGAAGACAGGGATCCCTTATACCGAAGATACGGGACTAATTTGCCGAATTCCCTAAGCTAGATTACACTCTCACGTCTTAGGCTACTCACCTAGGGGCACCAGTGCCGGTTCTGGGTACGGTTATTTTAGATATTTCAATGTTCCCTTTTCAAGGACACCAGAAATCAATCAAACAGACAATATGCCTGCTCATCTGCGGTTTCATCAAGTTCTCATCATTACGATACTCCCTTGACCTATCCACATTAACATTTCAGACAAGAAATGTTGATCTATTCCAATGTGTCAGAAACAAAGCTTGCGTCGCCGCGCATACTAAAACAGTAGTGGAATATTAACCACTTTCCCTTTCCCGTACATCGGTTAAGAGTACGGTTAGGACCGACTAACCCTTGGCTGAAGAGCATTGCCAAGGAACCCTTGCCCTTCCGACGACAAGGTTTCTCACCTCGCTAGGATCCTACTATCACCAGGATATTCATTTCTTGAAGGTCCACATCTCCTCACGGAAATGCTTCTGCCCTACAAGAACGCCTGCCTATCTCCATTATTCATGGCCCATGGTATCGGCGGTCAACTTAGACCCGTCAATTTTCCGGGCTCACGATCTCAACGAGTAAGCTGTTACGCACTTTTTAAAGGATGGCTGCTTCTAAGCCAACCTCCTCGCTGTCTAAGATCACGAACACCGTTTACCCTTTATCACTTAGTTGACACTTAGGGGCCTTAACCATGGTCTGGGTTGTTCCCCTCACGGAAATCAAGTTTACCCCAAGATTCCCTGTTTCCCAGAGTCTACAACGTTACAGCATTCGGAGTTGGACAGGAAACCGACAGATTTCTCCGCCTAAATCTCCTATCCGTAGCTCTACAACCATAACTATCTCGTCCGAGACTTGACTAAGGTCAATTTCGGCAGGAACCTGCTATCGCCGAGCTCGATTGGCTTTTCACCCCTATTCCCAGGTCACAAGAACGCTTGTACACAGAACCTCTACAGGCCTCCACGATATGTTACTATCGCTTCACCTTGCCCAGGAATAGATCGCTCGGTTTCAGGTCGTACCCATGTGACTTACGGCACTTTCACACCGCTTCCCT
>JABHDY010000004.1 GCA_018676855.1 Candidatus Woesearchaeota archaeon | reverse complement strand
GTCCATAGTATAGTTTGTTGGGTTTCCTGAATAGTTTGAATCAAATAATGCTATACTAATATTAACATCATCATACCAAGACAAATTAAATTCTGAATATGTTGTGTTTGAGTATGTTGTTACAATACTTGAATCGTTTGTGTTCCAATATGGTGCTGGGTCCACTACCTCTGATGCTTTCGTTCCATTAATACTATAATTACTAAAACTACTTACATTAGCAAGAACAATAAAATTTGAAAGACTACAATTATTTGCTTCATTACATGTATTACAATTCGTTAACGTTCCACTTTCATTTTTACATATTTGGACATCTGTATCTAACGCAACTCCATAAAATGTTAGTTCTGCTGTTGTGTTTAAGTTAATCAAAGTTGTATCATCAGATATTCCAATAGAATTGTTTACAATATGTATCTTCTCTCCCATTGAGAAACTTGTATATGCTGTAAGATTAGTTTTATTGGTCCACCTAATCTCTCCAAATTCATTGTCATAAATCAGTGTGTTATTCAAAGAACTGTTAAAGTCATAGATTGCATCTTTACCAACCGAAAAATTATTGTTTTGAACAATTATTCCAGAAGGGCTTTGTGAACTGTCAGATTGTCCCAATCTAATTCCATCTCCGAGAAACGTATTGTTGTTAATAGTTGCAGAAGTTCCATCCCATACCTCAACTTGATTATTAAATAAGTTATGTTCAACAATAGTGCCACTAGATTCAGACATAGCCATAGAAATACTACTACTAGCTGATGTAATATTATTGTGGCTAATATTTGTTGTTGGATTGCCTCCAGTTAAATATAAACACCCCTTATTATCAAAACAATTATTAAGATTGTTATTATAAATTAATCCGCCACCACTTGTTACAGCAAAGTTGTTAGCAGTTTCATCGTTGTTATCGGTTATCCCATTATAGGAGATATTATTATTTGTAATATTAAAACTTCCTGTTGCTACTCTCCATCCCCAATACATTGTGCTATCGTTACTTGTAATAGTACTACTGTTTATGACAAGTGATGATCCTGACTGGGAAGTAAAGTTAGCACTTCCATTACTTGTAAGAGCAAACTGTATTGTTGAGCTTTCAACGTTAAGCTGTGATTCAACAGTAATGTTTCCTGTGACGTTTAATGTTACTCCAGTTAAATTTAATATTCCAGCTTCTAAAGCTAGGTCAGAACCCTTAAATGTAGTATATCCACTAAACCCAGCAAAATCACCTACCCATATCTCTTTATCAACCCAATCACCAGTAATATTGATTACTATTTCCATAGCATCTCCTGAAGTGGCATGATACACTGAATAATTCTGCACTAAATTTGCATCTGCAGTAATCGTGTCTTGTATGTCACCATTTCCACATTCTTCAGTATCATCGGTTGTAATATTATAACAATAAAAGTCCGTGGCCCCTTCTTCTGTTCCAAATAATATATCAAGACCAAGATAATCTCCTCCATAATCCGTCCCACTATCGTCACTTCCATCAAGGTCTATACCATAAACCCAGTCAGAATTATCTGTATTATTAATAAATATCTGAATCTGATGTTCTGTTTCATTCATTGTAATATAAAACTCATATGTTGGAGCATCGTCTGGTATCCAATTATCTGTGTATGTTGATGGGGTGTTCATATCAAGGTCTGGATTAGCGTCAACAATTTCTGCAGAATCTGTTCGTAGGTCATAATATACATCAGATGATGTTGTAAACTCAGTTGATTCTGTCTCACCATTTAATTGTATAATCAGATCTCCTGTAACGTTAATAGCTTCATCACTACACGCAACGGAACCATTAATGATCCAATTACCACTCGAATAATTGCCACCACAGTACGTTTCTTGAATTGTAATACTCTCACCAACACCAACAGCTGCACCAGTAAGCGTATTCCCTGTAATACTAAAGAATGGTTGTACTCCTTTCAGATTAAGAAGTGGTTCATATTCTCCAGGAAGAGAATTGGTACTTAAACTGGTTATGAATATGACTGAAAGAAGTATTAAGACGAAAATAACTATACCATTCCGTACAAAACCGTTTCTTATTTCCCATCTATCTCTTTTTTGTGTTTTCATATTTTCTTCAAGACTTTATCATAAATCTCTAATAGTGAAGTTATGCCCTTTATCTTTAAAGAGTAAAATTTGTGCGGATACTGTTTTCGTACATGTAAGAATCCTAAATCGTACAATAATTTGAGGTGTCGTGACGTTAACGAAACAGACATATTTGTCTTTTCAGCAATATCTTTAACTGGTAATTCTTTCTCAGCAAGAAGTCGTAGAATCTGTCTTCGAGAGTATGCACTAATGGCTCGAGACAATTTTTCTTCTTGTAATTCCATCAGTGTTCTTTGGGAGAGTGTTTTTCTTTATAAAGTTTCCTATTTGATAACTTGATAACTTGATAACTTGTAAATCTGTTAATGTGTTAAGTTGAACAACTATGTAACTCATAAGATAAATAAAAATTTGTTCTAAAAACAATCTTATTTTTCAATAATTTCCTCTTTTTCAGTTTCTTCCTTCTCTCTCTTTACATCTTCATATTTTTGAGCTAATTTTTCAATTTTCTCTTTAATTTGTTCCTCAGAAAGATGTTTATGTTTAAATTCAGCGATGGTTTCTTTATCTAACAAATCTTGTTTACTTAAATGTACAATAACATTCTTTTCTTTTTTGATCTTTGTAAACAACTGTTCTTGTTGCTTTTCAGAAAATCCACTGTAGCCACTAATATCAAATACATAAATAATAACATTTGCTAGTTCCGTTACAACAAGGTCTGCTTGAGCTTCAATAATATTCATTTTGTCTGTTCGTGATAATGTTCCTGGAACGTCTAATACTTGAACTTTATTAGTTTTAAATGTAAAGTATCCTGCATTAATAGTTTTTGTTGTGAAAGCGTATGCAGCAACCTTTCCTTTCGTACCAGTTAGTTTGTTAAGGAACGTCGTTTTTCCAACATTTGGAAAACCATAAATACAAATGGTAAACATATCTTTAATGTCGGGATATGATCGCATAATTTTCCGTGCTGTTTCAAGATATGCAAAATTTACATCAACCTGTTTTAGTATTGAAGATATTCTTCCATAGAACTGTTTTGTTAAGTCTTTGATACTCTCTCTATCTTTAGTTTTGTTAACTTTACTCACGTACATCCTATGTAAGCTATATACTTTTCGTAGTGCCCATTGGACAGCACCTAGGGACTTCTTATACATTGGATAGTCTAATGTTAATTGCATCAATTTTAAGTAGAATGATGATAAATCGTTTGTGCTTGGAAAGGAGTTACGTGTTTTTTCTAATCTCTGAGAAATTACCTCTTTGACAATATCCAATTTTAAACTTTCTTTCTTCCGTATTATCTGAAGCCAATTACCCTGTAAATTCTTTTGTTTTCCTTTAATCCGTGCTCTACGAAATGCTAACTCTAATAAGTGCTTACTTACTTCAACTGGTGGAATCTTTTGAAAGTTCATAATACTTCAAGAAAAGAACCTGTTTTATTAATATTCCTACTGCTATTTAGGATGTTCGTGGCCAACATCCTTTCGGTCTTCAAGATGTTTAATATGAGCTTGCCGCTTATTATGCAAATTAACTTTCTTTATACGGACTTTATCTATAAGATTAGCGACATGTTCCCCTCCTAAAAAGTGTGGAAGAATAACGTAATCTGCACCTTCCTTGTAAAGACGTAATGCTTCATCAATCTCGCTCGCAGTAACAATAATTTTTGCTTTTCTGTTAACTGCTCTTACTTTTCGTATAAGTATAATATTGTCACGAATCTCTGGAACTGTTGAGATAAGCATAGTAACTTTTCCAAGGTTCATCCTATCAATAACTTCGTCATCTGCAACTTCTCCATAAATACAATGAAACCCTTTCTTAACTAATTTTGCTATAATCTCTGGATTATAATCAACAACAAGAATTTTCTTTTTTGCTTTTCCTAAATTTTGAAGGATACTATATCCAATCCTGTTGTGACCACATAAAATAATTCTCGGTTTTACTTCATTTGGAAGGTATTCTAATCCTTCAGTTGTAAATTTGTCAAATATGCTTAATGGCTTAGCAAGAACTTTGTACAAGAAATGTCTGTGTTGTATGGAGTATGATGTAAGAGTTATTGAAACAAGTGTTATGATAACTGTAAGTGAAAACAATTCTTGTGATAGGTGACCTAACAAAAGTCCTTCTGCAGCAATGATCAAAGAAAACTCACCAACTTGTGCAAGTCCGTTTGCAGTAAAGAATGACGGTTTTTTTGTATATTTGAAAAGTGAACAAATTGTCATAATAATGAACGGTTTTATGAGTACAACAATTGCAAGAATGACAATTAACGGAACCCACATTTCTTTAATAACTGCTAATGAAAGGCCCATTCCTAAAGAAACAAAAAACATTAATGAAAAGAAATCTTTTAAACTTTTTACCCGTCCAATAATCTCTAAATTATAATCTAGATTACCAAGAGCAATACCAGCAATAAATGCACCAATAGCGATAGAAAATCCTAAGTAACTGAATGCTAACGAAAATAAGAAACAAATAGCTAATGATGAAATTAAGAGAAGTTCATGATTCTTCGCTGCAAAACGAAATATTCTTGGAAATAAAAACCTACTTGCAAGGTATGCAACAACGAACAATGAAATAAATTTAAGAAATGCAATGCCAAGTAATGAGAATTCAAACCCGTTAATAGATGTTAATACTGATAATGCAAAGATAGCAACAACGTCTTGCGTTAATAAAATTCCTACAGTTATTTTTCCATGTAACGTATTCAATTCTCGTCTATCTGAAAGAAGTTTCATCACAACCATCGTCGATGAAAATGCAATCATTAAACCAATATACGCTGCTTCTAAACTGAGGAATCCTAGAAGAAGAGATGCAAAGTAACCTACAACAAAAATAAGAAGGACTTGAATAAGGCCACCTAACGATGACACTAACGTAACGTTCTTTAATGATTTAATGTCCATTTCTAATCCTACAATAAATAGAAGGAACGCTATTCCTACGACAGACATTGCTTCAATAATACTTGTATCTGTAATAAGTTGAAATACGGGTGTTATGAGGACACCAACAATAACGTACGCAAGAATTTGTGGTTGTCTAATCAGTCGTAGAACGTACGCAGCAATAGCCGCTAAGATGATAACAATACCTAGTTCTAAGAAAATATTCCCTGTGACACCTACCATCTTGTTCAAAAAGAAGAATATGTTGTTTATAAAATTATGGGTCTAATGGGCGTATATTATTTGTATAATCGCGTTCCTACTTGACATAAATGTGTCATTGTTCTCCCAAGAAGTCCTTTTACATTACTCATACCTTTAGTAACTTTTTCTATAACGGCAGTACTAATTCCTCCTTTGTACAAGTGATTCATTTTAAATTTAAATATGGGATCACGTCCGTCTTCATTTGTATATACTCTATTCCTACCCTCATTTTTAGCACACAACATGTATCTGTCTGCCCTTTCCATCGTTCCAGTGAATTTTTCAATATCTGGATGATATTGTGCAACTCCAAGAGATATAGTAACACGATGATTTGTTTTCTGAACACTTTTTTCTTCAACTGCACAACGTACTCTATCAGCAACCATAACTGCATCTTCAAGATCGTTGCACGTATATAATACACATAATTCTTCTCCATGTAAATGATACGAGTTTGCTCGAGCAACAATATCTTCATCTCGTGTAGTTTCATTAATTATATATGCTACTTCTTGTAATACTTTGTCTCCAACAAAAGTTCCATACTTTTTGTTGAACATTCTAAAATTATCCACGTCAACCATTATACAATATGTATTTTGGTTATCTTTTGGTTGTCGTATATGTTTCCAGTTTGTAATATCATTTTCAAGCTGTCGTAATCCTGCTTCATTGGTTACTGGATTTTTGAAGAAACCTTTCCATAAATGTGTGACTGTATCAAGAATATCTTTTCTTTCCTTTTCTTTACCCTCTCCAATAGCTCCAATAATAGCTTTTTCAAGATTACTTAAATCGTCTAACATTAACATAATACAACAATTTTCATTATTTTTTATAAATCTATCTGTATTCACTACTCTCATAGGACTACGAACATTCATTAAAGTAGTTTTTGTCTTTACTCTATGATTGTGCAAGTCGTGTTTGCAATTTTCGCCGGCATTTGTAGTGGGATTTTTACAGGCTTAATTCCTGGCATTCATGTTAACCTTATTTCAGTTATTGTACTTTCTTCTTCTGCAATTCTTTTACAAATTACGTCTCCAATTGTTGTTGCTGTCTACGTTATCAGTTTAGCAATCACGCATACTTTTTTAGATTCTCTTCCTAGCATTTATTTGGGTGCACCTGACGCGGGTCAAGAACTTAACGTCTTACCTGGACATCGGTTATTACATAAAGGCGAGGGACATAATGCTATTGTCTATACTGTTATTGGTTCTTTAGGATGTTTAATTTTGGGAATAATTTTATTTCCTGTGTTTATCATTAGTATGGAAAAGGTTTATCCTATCATGAAAGGTTCAATCGGATACATTTTATCGTTGATCATGATTTTCATGATTGGGAAAGATAAAGGTAAACGTCTAAAAAGTTTAACATTATTTTTATTAGCTGGATGTTTAGGGTTACTTGTTTTTAACACGCCAAATATGTCGCAACCATTATTTCCAATGTTGTCCGGCTTGTTTGGATTTTCAATTTTGCTGACAAGTTTGTTACAGAAATCGTCAGTTCCTGAACAAGATTTTAATAAACCACTAACAATTTCAAAAAAGAATGTTGTAAAGTCTGTGTCTGCAGCGTCAGGTGTTGGATTTATTGCAGCATTTTTACCAGGTTTTGGTTCTTCACAGGCAGCTATTGTTGCAACGAATATTGTAGGAGACGTTGGTGATGAAGGGTTTCTTTCTTTAGTTGGCGGAATTAACACAGCAAACATGTTAATATCTATTGCAACAGCGTTCGTGTTACATAAAGCAAGGAATGGAGCTATAGTTACCGTGCAGAAATTAATGGGAATTGTAGGATTTAGAGAAATGCTCCTATTTTTAGGAGTTGCATTGGTTGTTGGTGGTATTGCAGCATTTTTAGCACTAAAAATTTCTAAAGTGTTTGCACGATTTATGGTGCGAGTTAATTATAATGTTATCACATATAGTATTCTTGGGTTTATTACAGTATTAACATTTTTTTTTGACGGTTTTATTGGATTGATTGTATTGTTTACAGCAACTTCTATCGGGTTAGTTGCATCATTTTGGAAAATAGGCAAGAATCATTTAATGGGCTGCCTTATCTTACCTGTTATATTGTATTTTGTATTGTAGAGAATAAATGGGTGTTTTGGGAGTGTTAATGATTACCTGACAACATCTTTTTTTCAAACTTTAAAAATTCCTCTAGAATACCCATCTCCTTAGCTTTCTTTCTACCAGCTGGGACACCTGCTTTTTTATGAGCTTCTTTACCAGAATGTTCATATTCAGCAATTTCATGTTCTAAAATTGGGATGCGAAATTCTTCTGGAACTTTTATTGAAACGGAAATTAGGGGGTGGGAATTACTATTCCACATGACGTGAGCAACAAAATAAAAATCGGTTTCAACAACAACATAATTATAACCCTTGTAGGTAGATTTTTTTAGGACCAAATACAAACTATTTTTTTTAAGAAATTCAATAAGCGCTTGACAAGAGGCAGCAATTTTATCAATGGATTTATTAAGTCCTTCATCTTCATATAATTCTTCATCTTTCCGTCTTAAAACTAATAACAAATTGTGAAAATCGTTCCACTTGCCCTCAAATTCTTCTTTTGTAACAGGAATATCATTATTTACTGCAGTAATCATTTTAGAAAACTTATGAACTACTTCAATACCATTCAAATTTAAAATATCTAATAAATCTGTTACTTTATCACTAATAACAATAATGGTCTTGCGAACATCCATAAAAAAGAAATAATTAAGTCTTTTAAAAACATTTTGGAATTTTCATGTCTATAAATTAATATGTTGGTTTCTGCAATCATTCACAAAGTTCCTAGCTTGGTTTCTAAATCTCTGAAAATTATTGAGCATAACGATGTTATGTTCTCTTTGTTAAAAGACCGTAGCGAAAGAGTAAAATTTTCCCTGCCGATATATTTATATTCTAATCTCCATTAATAGAATTATGAAGATCAGAGTATTCCTTAAGAAAGATTCAAAAGAATTGTCTAGACTGTTAAAAGAATTCTTGTCATATACTAGAAAATATTATAGTAAAAGAGTTCTAGAATTTGACAATTATACTAACTCTAGAAAAATTTCTTATATTAAAGAGATATTAAATAATTTTAAAAATCAAAAACATTCAAGATTCTTAATAGCAGAAGAAGAATCAAAGATTGTTGGTTACATTATAGGTGTTGTAGATAAAAACCCCAACAGGGTAATGAAAAAATCAGGGCACATAAAAAGTTTCTTTGTTTCTGAAAAATCTAGAGAGAAAGGCGTAGGAAAAAAGTTATACCTCTCTTTAGTTGATTGGTTTAAGAAACAAAAATGTGACCATCTTGAACTTGATGTTTTTGATGGGAATGAGAAAACTATTTCTATGTATAAAAAATGGGGATTTAAAGAGAATCTCATTAAGTTGAAGAAGAGATTGTAGATCCATAGAAAATTTTATTGAACTTAACTTCATATAAGTAAACTCGGCGATATTTTAAGGTGAAGGGGGATTAAACAAAATCCTCATAGGTTCCTTTAATTGAATAAAACATTCTTTGATGGGCTGCCTTATCTTGCCTGTTATACTTTATTTTGTATTGTGATTATTAGTTATTACAGTAAATCTTTTTGATTACATTTATAAACTAGAATATTCTACTCATTTAGTATGTCTAAGAGAGGTCAGGTTACACTGTTTATTGTTCTAGGGGTCATTATTTTGGTAATTACTAGTTTATTGTTTATGGTTAAGTTATACTCTGATGGGGAAAAATCAGAAATGGAAGCAGAAAAAGTTCAAAACTCTAACAAAATTAGTGTTTCTGTTCAGAATTATATTGAATCTTGTTTAGAAAATACTGGGGAAGATGCTATTATCTTCATTGGTAATCATGGTGGGTATTATAATTTACCCTTGTTGTCTGATACTTTCTTTCTTATGCCATATTACTTGTATGATGGAAAGAATAATTTGATTTTAAAAGAGGAATTAGGAAATCAAATATCTGATTTTATTAATAATGAATTATTTTTCTGTTTACAAAATTTTGTTGTTTTTGAAGAACAAGGATATGATATTCAACAGGAAGATGTTGATACTTTAACAACAATAATAAAAGATAAAGTGATCTTTAATGTGAACCTTCCGGTAAAATTAACAAAAGGAGATTCAGTAAAGAATATTGTTAAGTTTACAAAAGAAATAGATTCAAGACTCTATACTATTTATAATGCCATAAAAACTTTATTAGATGAACATGAAAATAATCCTTCTTCAATTTGTATAAGTTGTGCAACGAGGTTGGCAACCGAAAATGACTTGAGAGTGGAATTAAGTTTTATTGAAGAAGGCGAAATAATGTTTACAGTTATTGATGAGAAAGTTAAGATTAATAACAAACCATTTGAATACAGTTTCATAAACAGATATAACTTTAAAGATGAATAAAAACAAGATTATGTTGGGGATACTTCTTTTTGTAGCGTTAGCTTTTGGTAGTATAGCTCTTTGTCCTCCAGATTGTTCTGATGATGACTTTTCTGGTTTAGATTCTTTTGATTATACTGGTGGTGATTATACTACGATTACAGATTGGAGTGTTGTTGATTGGACACAAATCCCATCATTTAGAATTCCAGAAGTCCCTGCTGAGTTTTTAGATTATTTAAAATTAGATATTAGTCAAAGAGAACAAATGACTTCTACTCAGATAACATACCATTTTAATGAAATTGATGATTTAACAATTGACGTTAATGAGCAAGAGGCAGTAAAAGCGATAAAAGAGAAATATGGGATTGATGTAAATCTTGGTAATGGTGCAAGTTTAAAACAAGGAGTTTTTGCAGCTACGTACGGGTTTATGGAAAATGTTCCAATTGAAAAAGTCTCAAAGACTACAGAAATTACCATTGATGTGAAAGGTCAAGTAATCCTTCTTAATGAACCAAACCCTCCGTCGACTGGAGAATATACTGTTGATTATCTTGAGATGGAAGGTTTACTTAAGATTCCAGAGATTGTAATTCCTGGTGGTTATAAGATTTCTGTTGAAGGAGAATTAAGTTTTAAAGATGGACAAGCGTATGTAAAGAGACATGATACAACAACAATTAATGATTTAGAAATTACAAATGGTGGCGATAGAGAAATAAATGTTTATTTTGATGGGGTTGAGAGACCTGGAACCACTTCAATTTCAATGGATCTTGATAAAAAGAAACTCTTTCTTGGAAAAGGTGAGTATAATGTCATGTTCAAACCAGGAAATGTTTTTCTTGATGTTCAAAGGAATGATTTCTTGAGCCTTCAGAAAAACTTTAATTCTGTAATCACCATACAAAATCGTGGTAAAGATTTGATTCCTTTAATGACTGTTACAGGAAATATGAAAACTTTTGGAGAAGGTTTTTTTTTATATAATGGTATTCACCGTTTTACTATAAATATCTATTCTCAACATCCTGAACTATTTAGAATTTCTGGCGAATCACATTTTGAAGATTATTATGGGGGAGATTCTCCTTTAGAAATCGCTAAATTTGGTCTTGAATTTGTACAAGGTGCAAAGGGAAGTGTTCCATTTGCTTTATCTTTAGTAGATAATCCTGAAGAAGATACATTTCAAGAAATACATAGAGTTATTTTTGATAATTCGCAGAACTTTATCGTAGCACCAGAAGATAAACTCCCAGAAGTGTTTGAGTGTAAAACTTGTACAGTTGATTTTAGAGAAAGTAAAGTGTTGTTTGATTATTCTACTGCAAGGATTTTAAAAAAAAGTAAGATACAACATATCGAGATTGATTCGGATAATCCTGTGGTATTGTATCGTATTTCTCAGATGTTAGATAAGTTGCCTCCAGCTATTAAAGATAGTATATTAGAACTACAAATTGTTTCAAAGTCCCGAATACATGAGTTATGTGGAGAAAAAACCGGGGGGTGTGCTAAATCTTCTAGTAGAAGAATAACTATTCCAGAAGATGCGAGTGATAAATTACTTTATCACGAAGCTGCGCACACATTTACATTTCAGCTTGATCATGATGAACAACTTGGAGATGAAGAAAAGAGAAAATTATACCAGTTGTATAAGAAAAGAGAGCTTGCAATCAAAAGAGGAGTTCCAACTCCATCTTTACCTGAAATGAGCCAGTTTGAGATTGCTTTAGCAAAATCATATACCCCATCAAGAGCATCTCCTGGAGAATTTAGAAAGAAATGGGAAGAAATCGCGGGTGATGTTTACGGAAAAGACTTGGGAGAAAAGGTTATAGCGGACCGCAATGCTGTAAGTTGGTCTGATGGAGGAGGTGATCCAAGATATGGTTGTGTGAGACCCTACGGTTGTAATAATATCTATGAAGATATAGCAACTTTTGTAGAACCGATAGTAAACAAAGACTTTGCTTTTTATCAAGCTTTGATTACTCCTGGATCTAAACGATATGATTCACGCTATAGACAAAAGTTGGATCTTCTTCACGAATATGGTTTTATGGTAGATGAAGATTATCAAAAGATTGTTGGTGATATAAAATGAGAAAAATAACAGTTTCAATATTGATATTCTTACTATTGATTGTTTCTGCTTCTGCACAAATCAATCATTATTATGAAATTGACGTTGGGTATCAACGGGGAGACATATCATATAAAAGTATTTCAGTTAAACCATCACAAGAAGAACTTAAAACTCCTGAAGGCACATATATTACAGAAGTTGTATCTTTTGATAATCAAATACTTAATGTAACGTTCTTTGACATTCCAACTTTTATTCTTATTGATTATACTAATCCAGAAACTGGAGAAGTTGATGGCGGCGGAATGATTGAATTAAATGAATCTGAGGTGGTTTTATATGTCCCCTATTATGAAAATGCTCAAGAGATTAACATTTATGACTGGGACCTAAATAAGAAGTTAACTATAAATGTTGGCTCTTACGCTAAGGAAATTGTAGACATTAAAGAGATTAAAGAGACCGAGGGACTAGATGAGAAAGAAGTTTCTCCTTCAAGAGAAATTGAAGGAGAAAAATCTATAAAGAAAGTTTTATTTGCATTTTTTGTTGGAGTTGGAGGCGTTATTTTACTTATTATAATATTGATAAGATTAAGAAAGAAAAAATCTACTTGAAAGAAATTTTAGCATAGGTTCCTTTAACTGAATAAAACATTCTTTAATGGGCTGCCTTATCTTACCTGTTATACTTTATTTTGTATTGTAGAAAACTTACCGTAACAAATACTTTAACAATACAGATCTCAAGAAAAATAACACGCCAAAGATAACAATAAATGCAATAATCAATTTTACATAGCGTTTAATTTTATTAAAATACTGTTGTCGTGCAATAACTTTATCACGACCATTTCGTACTCTAAAAAGCCGTACAGGACGCTTAACACCCTTAAATTTTCGTAATCCAATATGTTTATACGGAATTTCGTTCTTGTTCATTGCATGAAAAACCGTTTCGCTAAACACTACGTCACCAGACTTTGTCATACCTTCAATTCGCGCAGTTGTATTAACAGCATCACCATGAATATCATTTTTCCGTTTGATAACTTCACCTGTATGGATAGCAACACGTATTCGTAACGGTTTTCGAGGTTTCATTTGTTTATTATACTCAATGAACCGTCGTTGCAAGTCCATGCCACACAATACTGCATTTGTTGCTGATCTGAATGTAATGAGAAATGCATCTCCAATTTTCTGAATTACATCTCCATCATAATCTTTAAATGTTGGAATGCATAATGTATCAAACGCTTCATGAAGTTGACTGAAACTGTCCCTGCTTAATTCTGACGTTGTTTTTGTATAGTTGACAATGTCTATAAACATAACTGTAAGAACTTCAGATTTAATTTTTCGTGCAGGTGTCATTTCGTGATGTTTCTGAGGAGTATATATATAAATTATTCTTTCACGGGAGTCTCTTTCGTATACTCTTCATGAATTGGATAATTGCCGTCCTCTTCAATTTCCATCTCGTCACGTTTTTTCTTTTTTTTCTTTTCTTTTTTAGGTCCCATATGTAATGGGATGGAATTGTACTATTTAATTTTGTCTATGTTGTTCGTATGCTTTATTAATTGCTTTCGCCATTTCTTCTTTTGTTGCAAGTTGAGTTTTATCATAGTTATCAATTCCTAATGCTTGTAATCGTTCAATATTTCCAGGATTTCCTGTTATTGCAATCATTGGTGCTCCAAAGCTTTTAAAAAAGTCTAAGTAATTGAATGCTGTATCGTCACCCATTCCATCATAATTAACATCAAAAACTATAAGACCAACATCTCCTGGTTTTTCTTCTATTGCATTTGGATGATTTACAGCAATAACCCTTTCAATTCCTGCTCTTTCAAGTACTTTTGGAAAGAAAAATCTATTGGGTTCTTCATCATCTATGAACAAAGCTTTTCTAACGTCATATTTTAACATTTTAATCCCTATCGAGTGATGAGTATATGTTTCATATACTTACTTATAAACTTTTCGGAGAATGGTCTTATATCACTTATTTATACAGTTAAGAACGGTTTATTGTGCCATATACAACACGTTTTAGTGTTTCTTCTCTTTTTCTTAAGAAATCTGTTGGTTTTAGTAAAAATTGATCAATTCCTACAGATGCCCATCTTTCTCTTGAAACATCAACAGCAGACATACCAATAATAGGAATATCTCTACCATATGCTTCACGGATAATTCCAACATAATCTGGATTTGGTTTGTTCAAATGTGTGTTTGTATCAGAAAGAATGACATCAGGATTAAGTAAAAATCCATAGGGGCAGATAAAACAATGGTGAGAAAAAACTTCTAGGCCTATTCTCTCTAAGCCTCTTGTCACTATTACTTTGTCATCTTCAGTATCTTCAATAATTATTGCTCTTTTTTTTGTAACCATAATATCCTGGATGAAAATGTTCTATTTATAAAATATTTGAAACAGTTATCTTAAGACGCCTTAATTAATACTTTTGTATGCTTAATTGTCCCTTTCTGGTCCTTTTAGGCACTTCCTTAATATCTTCGCCTACTTGCTTCTTAACATCTAATGCAATGTTCTTACCAAGAATCTGGCCAAGTGTAGTCACATCTGCTTTCTTTACATCTCCAAGATCTTTTATTCCGTTAGAATACATCCTGCGGGCACGTACACGACCAATATTCTTCAATTTTAATAATAATAATAATTCTTCTTTGACACCATTCTTAACTCTTATTCGTAGTGATCGAACAGCTTTCACAACATCTTTTCTCTCAAGTATCTTGCCCAATTCTTCTGTTGCATATAATAACCAATCTGCAGTTTCTAACTTCATTCGTATCTCGCCTGGTCGAACACCATAAGTTTCCATACAATAATCTTCATCTTTTTCATTAATCCATGCGTCAAAAAATAATGTTGTCTTAATAGAATTACAAAACTCACCATATTCTAGGTCAAACGCACTTGGTTCTTCTTGTAACAATAATTCATAATTCTTTACTAATTCGTCCTGAATCATGTCATGTTCCTTAACTTTAACACGTAATAAGGGCCGCATTTCAAGAGTGTTAGATACCATATGCAATAATGAATACGTATTTTTATTTTCATTAAATTCAGATATACAATCTATAATGTATTTCGCTGTTAATGGATCCAAATAAAGTTCAGAGACTCTTCTTCCAATACGTGTTGCCCGTGTTGTCCTTGATTTGTTCATATCATTTGCACTTACAAAATCTCCTTCACTCCCATCAATTGAAACGAACTTCCATTCTTCTAACAATGATAGCATTTTGTCCATAATTCCTTCAAGCTTGGCCATGTCTTTAAACTGGTGAGCCCAGAAAGTTTTTGCAAAGAACTCTTTCATAGATTTTTCATTTCGTACAATACCAGAAGAGATTAATGATAACACGTATGTTCGTAGTACTGGCTCAACTGCCAATTTCGAATAAATCTCTTCTGGTTCGCCACATACATACCGTTCATAAATTTCATCCCTTTCAGCATCATTTTTTGCAACAGTAATCGCTTCACCAAACGCTTCATATTCTGGCCGTCCTGCTCTTCCAGCCATTTGCATATACTCTAAAACGGGAATCCAATCCATGCCCCACTTACCAGAATAACGTTTAAGCGATTTAATAATCACGCGGAAGGCAGGAAGGGACATTCCAGCAGCTAATGTTGGTGTACAACAAATAATTTTAACTTTACCACTTTTGAATTCATCTTCAATAAGATCTTTTTGTTTCTGTAATAATCCTGCATGATGAAACGCTATCCCCTTCTTAATACATTGAGATAACCGTTTACATTGTTTTGTAGGGGTAGATGCTGCTTTAAGAACAGTTTCTTCAAACTCTGGATAATTCATATGTGTTAGTTTAGAAATTTCTTCTGCAGTCTTTTCCGCACTTGCTCTACTAGGTGCAAAGATAAGTGCTTGTTTATTTTTTTGCATCGTTTCAAGAGCAAGAGTATGAATAATATCCATCATGTATTCTGAGATGGAATTCTTTATTAAGTTATTTGTTTATCTCTTTTATTTGTGTCTAATCATTTTCATATGTGTCAAATATATCTATTTCGTGCTATTTCTGTCAGAGTTTTTATATAACTCGGTAGAAGATTATATTCTATATACATTATATGGAGGGAATAAAGAAATGTCGATAAATGATTACCTTGATGAAGGCTACAAAAGAGATAGAATTCCTAATGTTGTTCCATTAGAAAAGGAACCTAGTACAACTCATTATACGGATGCACATGCTGTCCGTCTTCGTCAATGGAGAGAAGATTCGTACCATATTTTAAAAGTTGTCCATGGTGCAGAAAAAGCTAAGGACATGGTAGATCGTTTAAAACCAACAGAAAGTTATATGCAGTGTTATGGTGGTGGAAGTCCATTAGGACCAGGTTTTCGTTAACTGTTTATTTCTTTCAATACTTCTTTTTTACTTTTTTATTTCTAATAATGCGTGATGAGCAGAAACTAACGAATTTTCTTTAACATAAATAAGTAATTCTGGCATACTATATATCTCATCTTCAATATTCACGTCACGCATCGCAAGCTCACCGGCAATACGCGCAGAAATACCTTTTATTTGACTTATATCTTTTGGAAATTGTAAACGTATCTCGGAAAGGTTTTGTTGTACATCAAGAACGTCTGCATCTTTAAATAACGATTTTTTCTTTTCAAAATCTTTCATATTAACAATTAATGTTACCGTTTCTTTTGATTTAACAATTCGACAATTCTCTCTCAATGTTTTTTTTCCGATAAAATCTTCACAAATGTCTTTAAACGCTTTATCTTTTAGCAAGATTTTAGCAATATTATCTTTTGTTGAGATTGACATACGGCTAAATACTTTTGCCATTTCTTTTGAATGAAGGGGACTAACACTATCTATATCATATCGTCGTATCCCACTTATGATAGCATCAAGTGAAGATCGTAACTCGTACTTCTCTTGAAGGTACTTTGCTAAAGAACGAATATTGATAAGTTTTTCTTTCAAACATTTCTGTATTGCAATGTCTTGATTTAATAGACGGGCTATCTCTTGATTGATACTTTTCATAGGACATAGAATTTGTTTTTTGTTTAAAAATGTTTGGTTACTGTAATAGTCAATACAATTTAGTGTTCAATAATATATGTTCTATACGGACCAACGCCAGGGTTTGCTGGTGTAACATATTCACTTTCTAGGACGTTCACTATCCATGTTTTTTTAACCGTATCTCGACCATCACTAATCTTTACAGTAACACTTTTTCGTCCCGGTGTCACAAATGTTCTTGTAATGGTACTTGTTTCTTTTACACGAGGTTCATGTGGAGAAAAGCTCCAACTATATGATAATGTGTCTTCATCAACGTCAGATGCAACTGCATGAAACGTAATTTTTTCGTTCATATGAACCGTTGTTTCTGTTGCAGGAAGATAATCTAGAAGTTCTGGTTTCCGATTAACGTTCTTTACAGTTATCTTAACTGGATGAACGACTGTACTTTCTGTATCGCGTGCAGTAAACTCTATCCATACAACTTCTTTTTCACTATTCATTTTCTTATTAAGATAATTCCAATTACTGACTACATTATTCCATACACTATCACTCTTATTCTTAACAAAAGTATAGGGTGGCGTCCATACAAAAATTCCTTCTGCAAATGATGCTCCCTCAGGAAGATATGGCATTGAAAGTGAGACTGACTCTTCATCTTTATCGAACGCTTTTGCATTAAGGGTAAACTCTTGTCCTTCATTAACAACAACAGTATCTTGAACATCAATCTCAGGTTCCCTATTCATTCTTGCAACACGAACTGTAACGGGAATGGTATCAGTTTCCTTTCCGTCCGTTGCTGAGACATACACTTCGTACGTATCTTCATCTTCATATCCCGTTTCCCATTCACCACTCTTTTTATTTAATGGCCATGAATAAGAATATTTCATAATGTCATCGTCAGGATCAACAGCGTACGCTTCTAAATTAACAGTTTCTGTTTCACGTACTGTAATTGGTTGAATGTTTGTTAACTCTGGCTTTCTATTAACATTATATACTATGATATCAACAGTCCCAGTTGTACATTTATCCTTTCCACACACTTCAACGGTTATTGGGACAGATTTTTTTTGTAAGAAAAAATGTTCAAGACGGACAGTATTTAATATTGTACTTACAAATCCGCCCTTACGCGTGATTGTATCATAATCAGGTTCCCATGAAAATTTATTTTTTCGTATAACTGAATCGTCTGGAGCGTTAGATACTGTGATGGTAACATCGTCCTTATCAGGGTCGTACGTTTCTATTTCCCATTCAAGTTCTCCACCTTCATCAACCCATAACTTTTGTGGAAGTGTTAACACCGGAGCCCTATCAACATCAACAACAGTTATGTCAATAGTTGTTTTATCTTGAAGGTCTCCATCTGATGCAGTGATTTCAAGCGAATATGTTCCAGCATCTTCAAAGCTAAGTTGCCATTCACCATTTTCTGAAAGAGGTTCGTCATATGTATATTGTAAAATATCTCCGTCAATATCTTTCTTAGGCAAATTTAATACTACTTTCTCTCCTTCATTAACAGTTATATCTTGAGGTACTAAACGTGGTTCTCTGTTTGTATTTCGTACAGTAAGTGTCCATTTTCGTTCAATTGTATTGGTATCGTCAGTTATTGTAAGGGTTAACTCATGTTTGCCTGCATCTTCATATCCAAACATGTATTCTCCTGAAAGTTCATCACTAATAATCTGTCCATCAATTTTCCAGAGAACAGTCATTGGATCATTATCACCATCTCTCACATTAAAATAAAAACTGAACGGTTCATTTTCCCTGGCTGTAATAAAAGACGCAGTAGAAAAAATGTCAATAATTTCCGGTGGCTGGTTTGTATGAAGAACTTCTATCTCAACACGTTTAGTAACTTCAATAAAACCGTCATACATTGTAAATGTTGTAACAAAAACTCCCTGGTCATCATATCCTGTCTGCCATTGTCCTTGATCATCAAATGGTGCTGAGAATGTATAACTTATAACGTCATTGTCTGGATCAGAAACGAGCGATTTTAAGTCAACAAGTTGCGTTTCTTTTACACTAATCCTATTCTCTATAGTGTCTGGAGGTAAGTTTGTATTGTGTACAATAATCTTAATTGTCTTAATATCTTCACTTTTTCCGTCAGACGCAATAATGGCAATCTCATGTTCGCCAGCATCGTCAAACCCTGTTTGCCACTCTCCTTCATCATCAAATGGTGCAGCATAATTGTACGTGATGAAATCTTTATCCGGATCAATTGCTTCGGCTCTAATTTTAATAAAATCTCCTTCCTGTGCATAATATATCTTTGTTGCTGCAGGTACTGTATATACAAGAAGTATAATCATTACTAGTCCAATAATGAGTTTTATGTTTTTATGTGCCATTGTATTCTAGATAAAAATGGGAAGAAAAAAAACAAAAATGTTTTTATTGTGTGCCCAATGAAATGTCAACAATCTCTGGTGGCATGTTAATGTCTCCGATAACAACATTGATTCTTTTTGTTACTTGATCTTTGCCATCATCTACAACTACTGTAATAACATACTCACCATGGTCCGTGAATGCTGTTTCCCAAACTCCATCATTGCCAACAGGTTCACTAATAGTTATAACGTAATCATCACCATCAATGTCAGAAACTACTGGTTTAATTGTAACAGTTTCTCCCTCTTTAACTGTAATGTCTTCTACACCACTAACTTCAGGAAGGACATTGACATCAACAATTTCTAACATAACTGTTTTGACAGTTTCAAGTTCGCCATCGCTCGCAACAACTTTAATTTTATATTCGCCGGAACTTGTGTGGTCCGTTTGAAAACGTCCATCTTTTAATGGTTCTGAAACAGTTACGGTAACAGGATCGTTGTTTGGATCTGAAACTTGTGGTTCAAATACGACCAATTCTCCCTCTTTTAATGTCATATCTACAATTCCTGTAATAACTGGGGCAACATTAACACGTTCAACTGCTAATTTCACTCTTCGTGATGTTGTAAGCTTGCCATCAGTTGCCGTAATTGTAACTATATATTCACCAGCATCACCATATTGTGTTTGCCACTCACCTTTTTTGTTAAGCGGTCGTGAAAATGTATGGGTTACTGGATCTTTATCTGGATCAGTAACGATTGCGTCCAGTTTTACTAAAACATTCTCTTTAACATTAATAACTTGTAAATCACTATCTGCTTCTTGTGCAATAGGTTCTTCTTGTAATTCGGGAAGGATAATTTCTTCTTCTACAACCATTTCTTCTCCTTCAATATCTTGTTCCATTGCCAATTCTTTTTCTATCTGTGCAATTTCATCAATCAAAGAATCCTCTGATCCATCATCTTCAGGAACTTGATACGCTTTGTAATCAACACATCCTGCAATAAACATAGTAACTATAAATACGATAAGTAATAATACGATTCCTTTTTTCATAATACATAACACCCCCCAATGGTTAAGTACAAAAATCCATTTGATACGAATTTTTATAATTCCATAATGATAACTGCTATTTAAAGATTTAGACACATGAAACTATATATAGAGATAGCATAAAAAATAGTCTTTTTATGAGTATAATAGTTTATAATTTTTGTGTTTGTGTCACAACCCTTATATACTTTATATACACATGCTATACTATGACTCATCTTCTTAGAAATTTATTAACGGCGTCAGCTCTCGCGTTTCAATTGATATATGCTCCTGTTACACGTGCAGAACCAAGAGAGAACATTGTTTCAGAAAAAGTTGTGGAAGTAAACACTTCTCCAATAGGCATTGACGTTCCTGAAAAACAATTTCCAGTTTTAGAAGATCGTGTTGATATTCCCCTATTAGATTCTCCACGAAAATATGTGTTTGGTTTTGAAGTTGGTAGTTCTATAATTGATCCTGGCAAACTTCATTTTCCTGAAGGTTCATTAGCATCAAAAATTGATGAGGAAGAATTTTACTTACCAATTATGGGAATTTATTTTGATACTGTACTTGTGCAGGGTCCTATAGGAAATATTGCTGAACATAATTTATCTGTTGGTGGGTTTGTATCGTATAGTTCTTCACAATTATGGAGACATCCTTTAAAGGATAGTGGTTCTACTCGATATGGTGTTACTCCTGTAGATTATACACTTCGTGGAGACTTTCATCATGGAACTGTTGGTGGTCGTCTAACAGAAAAAATATCGCTCGGAAACGATTCATTTGCAATTGGCATTTCGGCTGACATTAGTGCATATTTCACATGGTTTCTAAGTTCATTACAACTTGATGTTGATGTTGTTGACGAATCCGTACGAAAATCAATGCGGTTGTTAGGTTTACCTTCACAAGATAATGGAAATATTGATTTGTCAGCATTTGGTGGTGCACTTCGTATGCAAGCAGGTCCATCATTTCGCATTTTTTCTATAGAATGTATTTTGGGTGTTGGCGCACAGTATATGGGTTTACGAGTAACGTCAGATGAACAACTTCAATCAGGTACGGTTGATGGAAGACATTCTATAGATTATCATGATTTTGATTTTTCGTTAGGTGCACGGTGCGGTTGGATACTACAAAAATAAGAAAAATGGCTCCACCGAGATTTGAACTCGGGACCTCACGATTATCAGTCGTGCGCTCTACCAGGCTAAGCCATGGAGCCATTAATGTTACTGCAAACAGGAATTTCTTTTTAAACATTACGGATAAAATAACATATAGAACTATGTTCTATAAAAACAAACTTTTATATATTAACCTAACTTACTTTCTTCATAATTAATCATAATTATACAAAAAAGAGGTTGGTAGAATGGAAATTAATAAACGTAGCGTTATCGCGCTCTTTACGGTTTTAATATGTTCTTTGTTAGTGTATTTTGTAGTTGCAGGAAGTTTGCTCGATGAACCAATTATTGGGACAAACATTACAAATAACTCAAATTTGAGTGGGACGATTACATTAAATGTAACGAACACAAGTGAATTGTGGACCGTTAACGGAACGAACAATAATGATATTGTTAATGTAACGTTCTTTTGGATGAATGTATCAAATTCTTCAGGTGGAGAGCCTGATGGAACGTATGGGTATAACACAACAATATATAATACGACGTTTAACCAAACATATTTTGTCAATACAAGTTTTGATACCACCCTTCTTGCTGACGGAATTTATAACATTACAGTTTTTATTGCTAATAGAAGTGCGAATGGAACATATAATGTAACCAACGAGGACGATCATTCTGGTCTCAATGTTGGATATAATTGGACCATAATTAGCAACGTTACTATTGATAATACTGCTCCTGGCGTTGTAATATATAACGTTACAAACGATCCTGCAGGAAACTATTCTTTTGGTGCAGCTGGAGATTTAAACTTTAACACGTCCGATTCTACTCCTCAAATTGGAATGAGTTATAATGATACATGGTCAGACATTGCAACATGTTCACTTTACATTGGTTCTGGTGAATTAGGACTTACTGATATTGTTAATACTTCTACTCAAGTATCATTCTCTGAAGCAGTAACGTTCTTACAAGTTGATACAACATTAGATGACGGATGGTACAATGTTAGTGTGAATTGTACAGATGCTTCAAGTAATATTGGTCAGTCTAGTCCCGTATTTAATTTAACGGTTGACGCAACCTTGCCAAGTGTAAGTATTAATAATCCCTCTGCTGGATATGTAAACTTTTCAGCTGGAGAAAATGTGACGTCACCTACAGGAAATTATACGTTTAATACGACAGTTACTGACGCTTTTGTAGGAATTGCAAATGTTACTCTTCGATTTGATAACGATACATGGAATAGTGGCACAATCGGAGCGATTACTGTTACGTTAGATAACGATTCTGGACAGGACAATTATAGTACCCGGTTCAACATTTCAAGTCTTGAAGAAGGGTTTTATACGGCTTATGTTATCGCAAACGATACATTCAACAATACAAATCAGACAGAATTTTTTTACTTTATTGTTGATAGGACACAACCAAACGTTACTGTGATTAATATCTCTATGAATACATCGACTGGAACTCCAAGCATAGGAATAAATTACAATGATAGTCTTTCACGAAGTGCAAGTTGTACAGTATATCTTAACGGAACGATTTGGAACACAACAACAATAAATAATGGTTCTGATGGTAGTTCAGGATATAATTTTACAAATGCAACAATCTTGACAAGTGGAGATTATAATGTAAGTGCTAATTGTACAGATGGATCTGGGCTTATTGGTTCTTCGTGGACTGGCGGTTCTGATCATGTCATGTCTATTGATACTGTTTTACCAAACATTACTTTTGTTTATCCATTTAGTGAGATGAACTTTAGTGAGGTAACAAATAATGTTACATTTAACATATCAATTAACGATTCAAGTGCAGATGTTCGGTTCAATTTATCATATGTATCGATAAACTTTGACAATGCTTCATCGGAAGGTATTGGCAATCCGTTTAATTATTCAGAGGGCGAATTAGTGTACGATTGTGATACTCTTGGATGTTGGTACTCTATCAGTGTTAACGTGTCTGGATTAGATGAAGGTGAACATACATTAAGAGTCTATGCAAATGATACACTTAACAACTTGAATAGTACAGAAACGTTAACGTTTACGGTTGATAGAACGGGACCAAATGTAACGTCTGGTGCAAGTTCAATAACAAGTACAACAGCAATTATCAGTGCAGGTGTGAATGAATCAGCAGGTAATTGTTCCATTGTAAGTCCTGCAACAGGATTAATGGGCGTGACTGATGAAAGTGCACAAACATGGACATATACAGTAACTGGTTTAACAGCAGCTACATCATATACAGCGACAGTTAATTGTACTGACCCAAGCGGCCATTACGCAAAAGCGTCGTATGACTTTACTACACTAGCTGCAGATGCTGCAGCGGCAGCAGCAAGTGGTGGTAGTTCTGGCGGTTCTGGCGGTGGCGTTAGTGCTAACGTTGTCGGTGAGTATGCAAAAGAAATATGGACCTCAATTAATGCGGGAGAAACTGCAACAGTTATTGTTGACAATGGAGCGGTTGGTGTTACTTCTGTAGATTTTTCTACTGCAGAAACTGTCTGGGGTGCATGGGTAAAAGTTGCAAAGATCGATAGTCCTCCAAGTTCAGTTAAAACATTTACTGGAAAAGTATACAGAAACATTGAGATTACAAAAGGCGTTACTTTAACTGACGAACTATTAAGTAACCCAGTTGTTAACTTCAAAATTGCAAAAGCGTGGTTAACTGAGAATGGTCTGACACAGAACAATGTTGCATTGTTCAGGTACGCAAACGATGATTGGATACAATTATCAACAGTTGTTGGAGAAGATGACGGAACGTACATACACTTTTCGGCAACAACGCCAGGTTTCAGTTACTTTGTCATTGGTGAGAAAACAGGTGATGCCGTTGTAGCCCCAACTGGAGAGGCAGAAGCATCTGTTGGAGACGATGTTACTGGTGCAACTACTGAATCTGGAGACGTAACAGAAGAAACTACGGGAGTATCAGGCTGGGTATGGTGGTTAATTGTGATTATAATAATAATTGCAGTTGTTGCTATTGTTGTTGGTATGAGAAATCGTAACCAATAAATTTTTATTTTTTTAATTTTCTTTTTATTCTTTGTTAATTATCTGTGTAACTTTTTGTGCAATTTTCTGAATAGTTTTTGTAAGAAAATGGTCTACGTCTTTATATTTCTCTGTATCAATTATAATGACTGGCGATTGAGCATGGTTCTTAACATATTCCTCATAGAGAATGTTTAAGAGCGATAAATATGAGCTGTTGATATGTTTTTCGCTATCTCTTCCACGTTCTTTTATACGTTTCTGTAATGTGGTTTTATGTGCACGTAAATAAACAAGAATGTCTGGCTGTGGAATTTTTTGTTGAACTTTTACATATTCTTCTTCATATTGAGTAAATTCTTCTGTCGTCATATTCATTTGTATGTGTTGCGCTTTTCCAAAAATGTGATAATCTTCTCCCAATGTTCTATCTTCAATTATTATTCCATGCGAATCTTGTATCTTACTCTCTCTATCAACACGTTTTTGTAAAAAATCGCATTGAAGTGTAAATGCAACTTTTAATGGATCTTTATAGAACTGGTCTAATTTTTCTGTGTTAAACGTTTCAAGAAAGCCATGGACTTGTGAATAGTTTTCATTATATTGGTTATCATCATTCTTTGGAAGAACATTGAGAAGAATTGAAGAAAATTGTGGTGACATACATGCACGAACTAACGTCGATTTTCCCACGCCAATATTACCTACAATACCAATCCTTACTCTTTTCATGGTAATCAGAAAATGATAGTTGTTAATATTCTTTACGTTTCTATGATAGTTATGTAGAATTATTTATAAAAGATATTGGTCTTATATGGTTCATGCGTTACACAATACTTGATTGTTATACAGATGAAGCATCTGGGTTAGGCGTACCTCCATACTTAGGAACATATCCACGCTACATTTATGGTAAGTTAAAAGCGGAAGGACATGACGTAACCTACATAACAATTGATGATGTACGTTTATGGAAAAAGTATCAGGGAGTAAAAAAAGAACCCTCTGTGAAACAAAAAACTAACATTTTGGTATACAATACAACTAATAACGATGCTGAGAAAGTTCTTTTATCAACTGATAATCTTATTGTTGTTTTAGGTGTTCATGTACCTGGAAAGTATCTTAGTGCAATGCCTGGAACTTTAAAAGAAGTCATATCTTTATTGAGGGATGTTACCGTTTCTAAAACACTTACTGGTCCTGCAGTTATGGGAACACAGTTAGAGGGCGGAAAGTTTTTTGAAAAGGTTGATTTAGATTTCTTTGATGAGGTACAAGACTTTGCCATGTCATTTGATGAGGTTGGTAAAGTTTCTGTTAAGAGTGCATCAATCCTTCAACAAATTCCTGATAAAAGGGTTATAGAAATTGAAACTAGCAGGGGTTGTAAAGTAGGAAAGTGCAGTTTCTGTACAGAACCGTTAAAGAACTGTTTTGTTAATAGGTCAAAGAAATCTGTTGTTGAAGAGGTTGTGGCATTCTATAAAGCTGGTGCTCGACATTTTAGGATAGGAAAACAAGCAGACTTTTATTCTTCAGACGATCCAGTAGGTATGTTGAAAGATATTCGAAAGAAATGTCCTAAGATTGAAGTGTTACATATAGATAATGTAAATCCAAATTCTGTAATATCTAAGAATGGTGAAGAGATAACACAAGCCATCGTAAAATATTGTACACCAGGAAACATTGCTGCACTTGGCGTTGAATCCTTTGATCCTATTGTTGTTAAATCTAATCTGTTAAATACATCTCCCGCCGTTGCTCTTAGGGCTATAAATATGATCAATAAGTATGGTGGTGTTCGTGGTGAAAATGGAATGCACGCTTTTTTACCTGGAATAAACATTATCTTTGGTTTGATTGATGAAAGTAAACAAACTCATGTTGCAAATATGGATGCGTTAAAGAATGTTTTTGACTCTGGTTTATTATTACGAAGAATCAATGTTCGGCAAGCAGCTGTTCTTCCAGGTACGTTACTTGAGAAGAAAGCTGGAAACAAGTTTGTACGAAAGAATAAGAAATATTATTGGAAGTGGCGTAATGATATAAGACAGACAATTGATTTTCCAATGCTACAGAAAATTGTTCCAGTTGGTACTGTTTTGAAAGATGTGTACACAGAAATCTATGATGGGAAGACAACTTTCTGTCGGCAAATGGGTACATATCCATTAATAATTGGTGTTAAGGGCAGGTTGCCTTTGAAGGAAAAGATTTCTGTCCGGGTAGTTGATCATATGTTACGAAGTATTGTTGGAGAGGTTGTTGAATGAAACTAGGAAAATATAAACACTTTAAAGGAAACCAGTACGAAGTTCTTAGTATTGGAAAGCATTCAGAAACTCTTGAGGAATATGTCGTGTATAAAGCTCTTTATGGTGAAGGAACTGTTTGGATTCGTCCTAAAGAAATGTTTCTTGAAACAGTTACTATTGATGGTGAAGAAGTTCAAAGGTTTATGTTTGTTGGTTAGATAATAAAATATCGTGACTGATGATTATAAAAGTCTTGTTTTATTCTAGGAAGTTCTTGTACTCCATGCATATATTCTTGAAATCTGACAAAAAAAAGTCCGTCATCTTTAGGTTCTTTAAGTTCATCAATAAGTTGATGTAACCGTTCTTCCAATTTATCAGTTCTAGAACGAGCCATATGTTTAGTATATTCTTGATATTCTTATATATTTGGTATATGTTGTATTTTAATTCATAACGTTTAAATACTGACCATTTGAAAAAAAATCAATGGCATTTTTAGGTCAAAGTACAGAATTACCATCAAGAAGAATTCCAAGAAAAGTTTCAAGAAGAAGTCTTCTACGAAAATTTGGTATTGGAACTCTTAAATGGGGAACAGTTCTTTCTGTAGGTGGAGCTACCGGTTTCTTTGCTCGTCCTTATCTTGATGATACAACACAGAAAGCACAACCTGTTCTTGAACGTGAAGATGGTGGAGAATCACTTGTCTTGTGCGATTTTCATGCTCATATTCGAAATGATCAAGGAGATTTAGAAGATGTTGTAGAGATGTTAGGTTCCCCAGGATTGGTAGGGTTAACACAAAGACCAGACACGACAGAACTTGTAACGTACGAACAGGCGGTTGAATTAGTTAAAGATCTTGGAGGTTTTGAAGAACTTACCCCTGGTCAACTTGCTCGTTTTAGAGATGGATACTTCACACGAACAGAAGAAATTGATTGTGGTGGACCAGATATTCTGGCTATAGGTTTTGATGGTGATTATTTGCCAAAATATGAGAATGTTTTTTCTGCGATTGATGAAATTCGAAGAAGAGATGGTATTTCGGTTTATACTTCTCCCTATTTAATAGCAGAAGGAAAAACATTTAGGCTGCCAACTGCAGAAGAAGAGGCCAAAATAAGATTTACTTGTGGCCTTGTAGATTTTGTTGAAGTACACAACGCGTATAGTATAGATTATCTTTGGTTTGATGTAAAAAAGGCAAACGAGTTAGCTGTAAAAATGGTTGATACAAATTGTGATGGTTTAGTTGAACCTTCAGAGACACCAAAACGATTTACTGGTTCTGATACACATGCACTAACTCACACAAAACTTACTGGAATGTATGTTAGAGAAGATGATCTACAAGACATGGCGACATTGAAACAAGCTTTACGCGCTGGAGATTATTTCTCTATTGGTGATTCAAAACTTGGTCCGTACGTGAGTGAGGGTGGGTTTACTAAAACAATGGTTTTACCTAGAATAGCAAGATTCTTTGGTCTCTAAATATAATCTCTAATATTATTATGTATTTCTTCGTGTACAAGCCATGCAACCAAAATAAGTGCGTCAATACTTGTTGCATGTTGACCAATGCCCCATTGTGGACAGAAATTGGTAACAAAGAACGGCCATAAGAAATCTTTATATCCACCATATAAACAATCTAATGATAAATGTGAGAACCAACCAAAGGCTATAACGTAACATATTCTTGCCCATTTCATGTTTTTATTATAATGCAATATTGCTCCTATGATTAAGAAGATAATGACAAATGTTAATGAATGGGTAAATGTTCCATGTAATGAACCTTTAATTCCTGTAAGAAAACTGTACACCCATGTTAATGGAATGTCAATGTCTGGAAATAATCCAGCAATTCCTCCTACGACTAACAAATATCGTGGAAATTTATGTTTTCCAAAGATGTAATGACGAAGGAGGTCAAGGACAACAATCGTAAGAATTACATGTGTTACAGCTAAACCCATACAATAAGGAATTATTTAAGGGTTATAAATGTTATTGTTGCAGGCAAAGACATTTTAATCTAACCAAAACGTTAATAAAACATAACATCATTCTTACAAGTATGAAAGAGGTACTAAGGAAAGAGATTGTAAAAGATTTAAATGAAGCAATTCGTATTCTTCAAACGCGTGATGCACAAGATTATGAAGAACTTAAACGACTTAGTGATGAAGCTATTGAACACGTTGCATTGTATAAAGATCTTGACATCATTTCTATAACTGTTTTACTCTATTCAATTTATAAAATTCTCTTGTGTATTAAAGATGATGATTATACACTATTACTTGATGAGTTAACATCTGCAAAGCATAACCTTGAAAATCGTAAGTTTGGTGCATATAACAGCAATATAAAACGATTATTTACAATTATACAAAAGTGTGATGCAAAAGTAAAGGAACATTTACAAGATGTTATGCAGGCATCACGTATTAAAAAGGGTACAGTTCTTGTTGAGAAAGGCTTGTCAATAGGACAGGCAGCAGGACTTATGGGCTTATCAAACTGGGATTTACAACAGTACGCATCAAAAACACGTGCATTAAACTCTCACCATGAAACCATTCCAGCAACAAAACGTCTTGCGATAGCATTAAAATTCTTTGGTGGTTCTCAATGACCGAAAAGATACTTTTTTTTGATGCTGGTCCCGTTATTACGTTAGTGATGTCACGGTTAGGATGGCTCATTCCAGAATTAAAGAAAAAGTTTGGTGGAAAATTTTACATAACGCCCGCAGTAAAGTTTGAACTTGTTGATCGACCTTTAACGATACGACGTTTTCAATTTGAAGCGTTAGAAGTTATGAAAATGATTCGTGAGGGAGTCTTTGAGATTTATGATAAAGTTCCTGATAAGAAAGTTCTTACACTAAAAAAGCTTGCTAACAGTGCGTTTACAATGAAAGGTAAAACTATGGACGTGTTACAAGCGGGAGAAGTTGAAGCAGTAGCTTCTGCGTTACAGGAAAAAAATGCCGGTGTTGTAATGGACGAACGAACATTACGATTACTAATAGAAAGTAATAAGGACATGAAATCGCTTCTTGAACGACGTTTTAAAAGAAATGTTATTGTTAATCTTAAGAAAATGAACGAGTTTAGTACACATTTTAAGAACGTTCCCATTATTAGATCTATTGAACTTGCAAGTGTTGCGTATAAGTTAGGTTTGTTGGAACAGTATTTACCAAAAAAACGTGATGCAAAAAGTACACTTCTTGACGCCGTATTATGGGCAACCAAGTTTAACGGCTGTGCAGTTACGGAACATGAAATTGAAGAGATTAAGAAGGTTTTAATGAAGTAGATTGGTTTTCTATCCAAACATTTTTAAATCAATTTCGTTTTAAACACTAATTATGGTAAAGAAGTGTATCGTCTGCAATGATGAAGCCGAATTTAAGATAAAAAATACGTCAGATTATTATTGTAAAGACTGTGCAGAAGAAAACTTTGCAGACGTTTCAATGTTGATCAAGGTTGAAGAAGAAGCACAGAAACTGAAAGAATATCTGAAACAAAAGATAAGTGACATTAAGAGTGATGAAGAAGAACTTGATAGTATGGTAAAGTATACAGAGAACAACAATGACAAACAAGATGATACGACTGGGAAAGATTAAGACTTCTAAGACAGAACTAATTGATATTACAAAAGCGTGGTTAGCATTATCATTCGCATTTGCGTTAGTATATTCAGGAATTCGTTTACTTGGTGGTAATTCATTTACAGGAATATTTTCTGTACAATTCTTATTAATGTTTGGCATTTCATTGTTTACTGCAGGTATAGGATTTTTATTTCACGAACTTGCACATAAGTTTGCTGCACAGAAATATGGTTGTGTTGCAGAGTTTAGAGCGTTTGATCAGATGTTATATGTTGCAGTTGGTTTAGCTGCAGTGGTCGGTTTTATCTTTGCAGCACCTGGCGCAGTTATGATCTCTGGACAGATAACACGAAAAGAAAACGGTATTATTAGTGCAGTTGGTCCTCTTACAAATTTTGTCTTAGCGATGATATTTTTAGGATTAATGAACTTTTATACTTCATTTGCATTCGCATTTCAAATAGGTTTTTTCATTAACATGTGGTTAGGATTATTTAATTTAATTCCGTTCGGTCATTTTGACGGTCTTAAAATTTTCCGTTGGCAACCAAGTGTGTGGGGTGCAATGGTTGCGTTCGGATTGTTTTTCTTATTCTTTTTGTAATTATTTTAATTTTTTATAGACTACAAATTTTGTAAAAAACGTTGTTTTTACCTCGATAATCACAGAACATTTATATACTTGTTTTGTTTACAGATAAATTACAGAGTTGGTTCTAAAAAAAAGAGAAAACAAAAAAAGGTGATAAGAAAATAAATCTTTCTTACACTTTTCAAAAAAAAGAAGGTGATAAAACTGAAGCAACACGTCTTCCAAGAGGTAAAGAAATTTAAAATCCAACGGTGTTGCAAGGGATGTGGTAATCGTATTGTTGTTGAAAATGCAAACAGATATTACTGCAAAAACTGCCGTGGTTATTAGTCTTTTTTTTTCTTTTTTTTTCTTTTCTTAGAAATTATTAATTAAACAATCCTTTAAAGAAATTACCAATACTTGCAAAGAAACCTGCTTCCTCTTCTACAACTTCTTCTTCAACAACCCGCTCATCTACCACTTCAACAACCGGTTCAGGAACAACGTCATTAACAACTTCAACTTCTTTCACCATTTCCTTACCAATAATAAACTCTCCCAAACTTGGACTGACAGCTTTATAATATAAATATCCGTCTTTTGACTTGTCAAAAACAGTGTCTAACTTTTCACCATTAACAAAAAGACGTACGTCTCCCTGAGAAATTCCTGATTCAAGAAGATCATTCTCCCTTATTTTTAATGTTACTTTTATTCCTTCATTAATCTTATCTTCAATAACTGATGATATTTTTACTTTCGAATATACCTTACCATCAAAGTTCCATGAAACGTCATCAACCATTTCAGTTTTAATAAGCGAATTTTTAACTTCTTCGTTAAACGTTACCGTTATATCTTGAATTCCGCCAGTTTTTGTTTCAAGGAACATTTCACCACCGGCTTTAAAATAACTTATTGTTTGAACAACAGCATTTCCTGTTAAATCAATACTTGTATCAACATTAGTGACAATTACAACAGTAGAAATAATGAATATAATACCTAACGCTGCCCAGAAGATTTTATCTTGGACTCTATTACTATTCTTTTGTACACTCTTTTTTGGCCGCGCCATATAAAAAGATAAATCAATTGAGTATATAAATTTAACTTCTATAAAGAAAAATGTGGGGCTGCGGGGATTTGAACCCCGAACACCTAGATGTCGGTTACGACATTCCAAAAATCTTGGATTTTTCGTATCTTCAGTCTAGTGCTCTTTCCTGCACAAGAAATAATGTATTCCTTATGTCCCAGATTGAGCTACAGCCCCATTTACTCATTCAATTAAATAGGTGTTTATAAATGTTTTTAGGGTATTTACCCTATGTTAAAGCGCCAGTAAGTATTGAACTTGAAAACAAGTTAAAGAGTATCATGACAACTCCCGCTAAAAAGCAATATAATAACGTACTGGAAATTAAGTTCTTTCCTAACATGAACCTCTCACCAAGCTTATCAGAACCATTTTCTATTCCGTTACTTAACACTGTAAGGATATAAATTATCTGTACAATATAAATTCCTACAACTATCTGAAAATAAAATGTGGGAATGCCAATACCAAATATGCTTAACAACTCTCCCGTTTCGCTAATTCCATCACCACCACTTGTAATGCTACCTAACCGTGCAGTAAGTTTTGTTAAAATACCTGAGATCATTGACGTTATACCAATAACTATACCTGCAATGGCAGGCGTTAAAAATTTAATCTGTGATTTCATAGAAGAAATAACGTCTGACATTAAATCTTTCAAACGTTCTTCAACACGATGAATCTCTTTAATGTACCGTGACATTGACAATAATGCTCGTGCAGCAATTAACGGTCCTTTCTTTGCACTTTCAATAAGGACTTTCATTGAAGATTCAATAACTTTTGACGGAAAGTTAACAAGTGCACCAACTTTACTATCAAATATTGCTTGTTCAAGGCCCATACCAAGACTTGTCATGTTTCTTTCTGTAACTGTAAAGAAATCGCCAGACGTTGTTCCCTGCATGGTTACTGCAACTTTAGCGAACGCAATCTCTGCGGGTATGCCGTCACCTAACCTATTTCCTAACTGGAACAATGCAGATGAAAATTCGTCCTCTAACTCTTTAGTTTTTTGTCGTATCTTAATAACATTCTTTGATCGGAGTGAAAAGTATAGTCCTATTGAAACTCCAAGCCCAGCAATGATAAGGAGAGATAATAATGATGCGCCCATGCCGTAGGGTCCAACCTTCTTATCTTCATCACATTCTATTCCACACGAATTTGCTGGCATGCCCTCTTCACATGGTCGACACACATAATCTAACATTTTAATATCTTTTCCAGGAATAATTTCAAAATCTGCCGTTCCTAAATTGTGAAGAATTATAGGACTAAATCCAATAAGTGCAGCGACACAAAATAAAGTTATTGCAAAAAATGCAGGATTGATACCGATAGAAAATTTTTTTCCAAGAGGAATATTAACGTTCCGCAATTTCTTGAATCCTTTCTGTTCACTTATATCTGTCGAACCGTACCCAGCAGGACGTTTCGATAAAATAGTTTTTCCAAGAAAATAGACACTTGTTGGAATACTTATATTATACAGTAGTGCAATGTATAACGAAATAATAATTGGATTTGAACCTGAACTCATAAAACTAACAACTAAAGGTAAAATAACTAATCCTAATATTGGAAGGATAATACCTAACATGTGCAACATTGTCATTGGCGATTTAAGATTATGTGCATAATGTAACATGTTTTCGTACGTTCCCGTTAAAATAACGTCAAGCGATTTGTCAAGAAGTGCTAATCGTCGTTCTTCAGCAGATTCAAACAATGACGATTCAATTAAATGAAACGCTTCAACAAATTCCTTGTCCCATTCTTTCCACGATTCAAGATATTCGTTTGCTGAATCACGTATTGTACTATACTTCTGTGTTTCCACGTCCCATAATATTTTTCTAAAATCAAGAGAAATTGGCGGTTCAAGATGGTCAGCAGCAAATTTTATTGCTCGTTCCAAATTTGATGTGTGCCGCATAAACGTAACCATATAAAAAACGCTTTGTACCATTTGACTTGACGCTTTTATACGCCATGTGTTTGCCATGAAATGTGGAACTCGTTGTAATAAAGGAATAGAAACCATTCCTGCAATTAAACCAAACAAAATAAGGATAAGTAATGGTTCTGAACCGAAAAGAACTGGGAGACCAGCAAGAAACAATGTTCCAAAAACTATCAAGAGTATTCCCGTAAGAATTGCTAATGACGTTACACCTGACGGCGTTACGTTAAGATGACATGTCTTGATAGACTTTTGATACTTTTCAGCTTTCTTTGGATTAACTTTTAATTTTAATAATTTCTCAGAAAAATTGCACATCTTTTCATAGAACGAATAATGTGTTGGATACAGTTCTTGCTTAAATTCTGTATACTCACGAGAAGAAACTTCAACACCCTTCACGGGCGCTTCACCAAACTCTTCTTTAATCTTCGCTTTATACTTTTCACGTAGTTGTTGCAGTTCGTCCTGTTCCATCTATAGCCTCAGTGACGATTAATAGAATGGAGTATAAAAACATTGCGACGAAGTTACTCTCACTCAATCTTCCTTTTCTTTACTTCTTTACGTATCCAATCATTATATTCAAAAAATATTCTATGAGAATCAAGCGTTCCTACTGCATCTTTCACTCTGTCAGAAATTATATGAAATACATCGTTTGCCCTAGTTACAAAATCGGCTTCAAGAATTGAATCATTCTTTTCTTCTTCTGCAATGTCAACAATTGCTTGTTTACATTTTGCCCGTAATTCAATATTGTCCCAGACAGCACTCCAATCACCAGCAAATTCCTTCACTTTTCCCGCCATACGTTTAAGGATAACTGAATTGCCGTTCTTAAGTTCATCAGTAATTTCAAGTTTATCAGTTTTAGGATTATATACCATTAAATCAACAAAGGCTCCCTCTTTTAATGGATCTTCGTCCCATTCTTTACGAACTTCTGTTATACGAAGAATCCGTTTATACTTTTTAAGACCAGAAATGACCGGATTTGTAGTTACAATAATATCAATAGCTTTAAATGACGTTTTTGGTACGCCAATATCATTAACAACTCTATCATACACGCCGTAGGGAGAATCTGCATGAATGGTTCCCGCAACAACGTTCGCTGCAGCACCAACACGCATTGCTTCAAATAATGCAATTGCTTCTTTACTTCGTACCTCACCAACAAATATTGCGGAGTCGCCCATACGTAACGTTGACCGTATACCAATTGACGGATCAACTTCTGATCCCGGCGATGATAATGCAGACGCTACTTTTAACGATTCAATGTTATACCCTAATTTACGCATAGATTCTTGTGGAAGTTCAAACGTATCTTCAATTGTAATTATACGAGTTTTACGCATAATTTCTGTTAAGAACGATCCAAGTAGTGACGTTTTACCGCTTGACCGTGTCCCTGCAACTAATATTGCTGCATTATTATCGATGACAAAACTTAACAATCCTGCAGCCATTGAATCCATGTACCGTATTTTTGATTGTGAATATAATGGAAATGTCCATGGAAAATCTCTGTGCCTTCTAAACGAAAATGCTAAGCCCGTTGGACTTAAAGGAGCAGTTATTGTTGATACCCTTGAACTGAACCCAACAACTTTAAGTTCTGTATCTAGTATGGGGTTAGCTTCATCTAACGGCCGTCCTGAAATAAGTCGTAATTTGGTTGCCCAACTTTCAACTTCTGCATGTGTTGGATATACGTTCGTATAACAATCACCATAATCTTGATGAACAATAAATATTGGGAGCTCACCATTTGGAGAGTTAATGTTAACGTCTTGAACTTTAGGGTCTGCTAACAACAGTTCTATTAATCCAAACCCAACCGTGTATCGAAGGAGTGCATGTGCAAGTTGGTCAACTTTAGAATCTGTTACCATACTATTATTATGTTGTACCAAATCTTTTAACAAATCCCTTCCAATATTAAGGAACACTTCACGCATACGTTCTGGGTCAACAAACTCTTCCCGTGTAGGTTTATGTTCTGCCAAGATACGTTTTGCATTGTCAAGAAGTCCATATTCTTCTTCCGTGAAACGAAATTCTGGCGGTGTTATATGATACATAACTTTAATCTCATCATTGAAACTAAATATGTTAACTTGAATAGTATCCTCTCCAGACATAAAATTATAACTTTCTTCAAAATTTCCTTCAGGAAATTCTGTAATTACTTTTGTATACATAAAATCGGGTTTTGTTGTTGGATTGAGTACATTTTGATATATTTGCCTCGTTCCAAGATCATACTCGTGCGTGTGTGGCATAAGTGTTCTGATAAGCGTTGTATGTTCAATAATTGCGATAGCTTCTTGCATAATCTGTAAAAATATTTGTTGACTTTGTGAATGTCGTTCATCAATAAGTGCGTCCAATTTTGCTTTTTCTCGACGTTCAAGACGTTTCAGTTCAACGAACGCTGAAAGTGGATCTTCCTTTAACTGTTTAGAAATAAGTCGTTGAAATTGTGCATAACTTCCACGTATGTACCGTTCATGTTGTGGATCCGTTACAATACGAGAATGTGCTTGTCGTTCATCCCTATTTAATTTTTTGTAGACAGCAGCAATTTCGTTCAGGATAGAAGTTTGTGCAAAATCATATTCATATTCTCGTAATTGTGTTAAAATGATAATTGTTATGCCAGAATTTGCGATTAGCGCATCAATAACTTTACTCATACATACGCCACTATACTCAATCGATGGTGGAAATGTACATTTTTCTAACGATACTTTCAGTACTTTATTCTCTCCTTCATGATATGTTTCATAGTCAAAACATTTCAATATTTTTTCTTGCACCATCTTTTATTTATGATAAGAGTACGTTGTTGTTTATTATATTTTCTGTGGTTTGGAGACTTGATTCCAAAAACTATTTAAGTATCCTCTGAGTTTCAAGTACAATTATGAAAAAAATAATGTTTGCATTGGTCATTTTCTCATTAATTCTTCTTACTGGCTGTGTAAAAGATATTACGCAGGCGGAAGCTGGCGGTATTGCAACGACGTACCTTATCAATCAGATTGGTATTGAAGAACCTGTCGTTGTACACCAAATCATCCTTAAACAGGACGGATGGCATGTACAAGTAATGATTGGTGATGATAAAGGTACAGTTATCCTTGACAGAAAAGGTGAGTTTGAATCATTAGAAGCCTATACATGGGTTTGATTTTTGTTGGACATTATAAAACTGAATATCATCTTAAATAATTTTTTTCACGTAATATCTCGCACATGCACATTCTTACTCCACACATTCTTTACCATTATACAATACTCACATAAGTTTATTATATTCTCTTTCATATAACTGAGACTATGGAACAGCAACCAGTACAACAAGATTCAGCGTTTGACCCTGCAAAGTTGTATGTATGGGTAAAATCGCTAGAGGGTAAGGTAAACAATTTGCTTAGGGAACTTGACGTCCTTAAGAACGATTTTGTACGAAAAAATCTTAGTCTTACAAAAGAATTAAAAGTGTTAAGTGATGACGTGTTAGAATTTAAACGATCGCAAGATCAATCATTACAAAAAATGGACATTATCATTAAAGAACTTAAAATGACTGCTGGATATGAAGAAGTACAAGTGTTAAAAAAATATGTAGATTTGTGGAGTCCCATGAATTTTGTAACGCAACGAGATTTAGAACGTGCAATTGATGCACGACTTCATATAACAAAACAAAAGAAATAAATATAGTAACAGTATGATAATACAAAAGTAGGTGATAGATATATGGCAGATCCAACATCAGACATTATGGAATTACGGAATCAGGGTTTAACTGATAATATTATTATGGATGAACTGACAAAGAGAGGATATACTCAGGAACAGATTCATACGGCACTTTCACACATGGACACTGGCGCATCAGCACCACCGTCTCCTAACGGTTCATTTTCTGGGATGCCTTCATCAGCACCTTCATCAGAGGGAAATATTTATGAGAGGATTGAAAGTATTACAGAAAGTATAGTTGATGAAAAGTGGGACGATCTTATTGCAGAAGTTCGTAAGATTATTGAATGGAAAGAACGTGTTGAATCAATGCAATCAAAACTTAATAATGATGTTGAGAAACTTAAAGAAGATTTTAAAACGTTACATCAGGGTGTACTAGGTAAGGTTGAAGAGTATGATAAACGTATGATTGATGTCGGTACGGAACTTAAAGCCGTTGGTAAAGTGTTTAAGGACGTTGTTCCAGAATTTGTTGAAAACGTTAAAGAGCTTAAGGGAATAACCGAAAACGTACGAAAAAAATAAAGTATTAATTTTCTTTTTCTAGAATTATTATTATTATTAATCTTGAGAACCGGTAAGTAATGCAATGGCAAATATCATAATGATAAATATAACGCCAAATCCAAGAACTTTCGGATGAAACATTGTTGCAAAGATATTCTGTTCAAAACTTCCCGTAGCCACACTTGCTTCTCCACCAATAACTGTTTCATTACCTGCTTCGTCTAAGTACGGACCAATACTTTGACCAAAAACGTTTCCTATTGCTGCAAAGAGAATGATCAAACTTATACCAATAATGACCCATGATATACTTTTATCTCCTTTAAGGTATGAAAATATATCTTTTTCACTTGCCCCAAATATTTGGAAAATAAGTAACATAAGAATAAAAAATATAAATACAATAACAAACCATGGAATCATAAAGTTGATAACTTGTATAAGTGTATCTGATAATAACGACATTAATGCTATTGCAACAGCAATAATGGAATTAAGTGCAACAGAATCACCTAGCGGCTTAATTTTTTGTAATAATCCAAGGACAATTGCAAAAACAAACAGTATTGGAAATAGTGAACTGAACGATTGGAACAAACTAATATCTAATACTGTTGCCATTGTGTATCAAAACTTATTTCTTCTCAAAAAAGTCTCCAACCCATTTTCCAATGTTTTTGATTGAGTCCATACCCTTTCCTTTACTAGGTTCTTTTGTAATTAACCATACAACTACACCAAACGCAAGGATGATAATAAGGAGTTCCGTGGCTTCTTCTGTCCACCATGAAAATGCATCGTACGGTCCTGTCCAGAAGTTAAGTGATGCACCAAAGATGTAAAAGATAAAACCAATTGATGCAATTGCGATTACGGGTGCAGCTTTCTTTGAAAAGTCTGTTCCAAAGATTCCCATTAAAAGAAGTAACATTACTGCGGCAACCGCGACCAATGAAATGCTTGGAATTGCTTCATTCATTACTTGAACAGGATCGTATCCTAACGGATACGTGCCCATGACGTGCGGAGCTACAAAAATTAATCCTAATATCAGTGCAATAACTACTCTAAAATTTTTATGGTCCTTAAATAAAGGAACGAATGCCGTTACGGCAAAAATTATTGTAAACACAAGAAGGAATGGTAATATGAAATCCATTACTCCGTATGTTTGAAAATATGTTGTAAGTGTTGAAATACCTGCGCCTACCATTATGAAAACCACCTCATTTGAAACAATATATTACTCATTCTTTTTTATCTCCCTTTGATTTTGGAACGTTATCTTTTGTTATAAACCACATGAAACCTAACATGACAAGTACGAAGATTATTGCTGCTGCCCATGTTGCATCCCAGAAAACAAACAGTGCAAAGATGTATTGGAACCAGTCAAGCGCGTTAAGAAAGATAACAATAATTGCAATGAACATAACTACCATGAAGAACTTTGTCCATCCTGGCATTTTTTCAAGCGAAAATTCATTATCTTTAAAGAACACGCCAACAAGGAGAAGGAAGCACACTGCTAATATTAATAATAAAACAACGTTTGCCATTACTTCATTAATTACACTTACAAGCTGTGTTGATGCAACGACAAGTAACGCAACAATGAATGCAACGATAGAATTAATATTTTTCTTTGTATATTCTTTTCCATCAATCTTTTCAACGCCAAGAATTTTTGTTTTTTCAAAGATTGCAAAGACTATTGTAAACACTAGAAGGAACGGTAAGATGACATCGTAGATACCAATCTTTCCGAAAAAGTCTATTACACCTCTGAAAATACTTTCTTCAACCATCTTTTTTTTTCCTCGAACTTAAGACTAACTAAAAAAACATAATATATAAATGTTTTGTATTTGGTAGCAAACACAAAGCGAAGATTTTAAATACTAGAGTATTTTATTTTCTCATAGGTGAGAGGTGGATAATAGTGCAGTTAAAATCGTTTATAGTAATGTTCATATTCGTATTATGTTTCTTTTCAGTTCTAACTCTTGCTGACTCTACAATTAATGCTGAAGTTATCCAAAATCAAATTAAACCTAGCGAAAATGCACAATATAAAATTACTATTACCAATAATGAATTTGAAAAGCAAAGGTATAGTGTCTATTCTTTTGTTCAGGGTTGGGGCGTTGATCCCTCACCATTAAAAGATAGAATTATTGAAATTGGTGCTAAGGGTTCATATACAACAACTATTCATGCTCGACCAAACGAAGATTTTCCGCCAGGAATTTATTATGTTTCAGTTACCATAGAAAGTGATCTTGGTGAAAGGTACACGGAAGCATTAAAAGTGTACCTTAGTCCAGAATCTCCCACAGATTACCTTCCTTCAATAAGTGCAACTGTTGATATGGACGAAAAAATAATTCCACAAAATCCTGTTCCTATAACATTATTTATTGAAAATAAAAATCCTCTTGACCTTAAAGGATTGAAAATACGTATACAAAGTGACATTCCTGAATTTGTTCAAGAAGTTATAGTTGATTTGCCGCCTCTTGGAAGAAAAACTGTTGACTTTACAATTATCCCTAACGAATTTCAACAACCAAAAAAATATACATTATTTTTTGTGTTTGAACGTGACGGCCAAACAGCAAAGGTTGTTGAACAACGAATTGAAGTATTGTCTGTAGTTCCACCGTTTGACGTTTCTGTTGAAGAAGATACAATTTTCTTAAAAACGTTTAAGTTTGTTTCAGTTACGAATCCTGGTAACGTTCTTAATACACAAGTTGCAGAATTACCCGTTTCATTTATAGGATCATTATTTACTGCGGGTGTTGACATTGGAAAGAATGAAAATGATGAACGTGTTATCATGCAAGAATTTTCGTTACGGCCAAACGAAACGGGATCATTTCAAGTAATTACAAATTATAGGTGGTTATTATACCTTGCAATTATCATCCTTGTTACGTTTATATTTTATATGGCTGTTCGATCTCCAGTATCTCTTCGCAAGACCGCTATAACAACAAAAAAAGATGGTGAGGGAATACTCTCTGAAATTAAAGTTACAATAGAAGTAAAGAATACATCGTCAAAAGCTATAAAAGATGTCCATATAACAGATTTTGTTCCTGCAATTGCAAATGTTAAAAAGAGTCTTGAACTTGGAACATTACAACCAAAGGCTGTTCATCATACAAAGAAACATACACGGGTTATATGGTCACTTGCAGAACTGGACGTTCATGAACATCGCCTTATTACGTACAAAATTAAAGCAAAACTTAACATTTTGGGGACGTTTAGGTTACCGCGAGCAACATTAGAGTATAAGCGGGGAAGGAAACGGAGAAAATCGTATTCAAACATTTTCAACCTTGTTAACAAATAATGTGATGTCTGCAGGCTTTATTTACGATAATAAAAAGATTTATATATGAGGGCGTGTATCTTTAAAGTAGTCATGCAGAAAATTTCAGGGTGAAATTTTGCATGCTAAAAATGCGAAATAAAACGGAGCATTTTTATCATAATCAAAACGTGAGGGTGTCAAAATGAAGGATTTTTTTTTACAATTAAAAGACAAATTTGCTCGGCCAATGGACGAGGAGGAAAACCTTGAACAGCAGCCAGAAGAGTATGTAGAACTCGATTCAGAGTCACAGAAAGAGGACCGGTCTAAGGTTCTTGTACGACCATTCGTAATGGAAGAGTTTGAAGATATTAAAGAGGTTCTTGACGTTCTTCGTGAAGGGTCAACAGTTGCATTGATAAATATCAAGCCTCTTAAAGACAAAGATCTTGTTGAATTAAAACGTGCAATTTCTAAACTGCGAAAAACGTGCGATGCAATTGACGGCGATATTGCTGGCTTTGGCGAAGATTACGTTGTTGCAGTACCATACTTTGGTCGAATTCATCGACAAAGTAATGTTGAATAATTTTCTTTTTACAATTTTTATTTCTTTATTAGTTTAATTCTTTAAGAAAGTAGTAAGGTTTATATAATAACTAAGATAAATTCATTACACTCATGCCACGGTCGCATAGCTCGGTATTGCGCGGGATTGCTAATCCCGTTCCTTCTGGAATCGCCGGTTCAAATCCGGTCCGTGGCGCACTTTTTTTAATATCGACAAATATATAAGTGAAATACTATTTCTGTTTAGTAAGAGTGTACAAAAAATGAGTGTTGATAGAAACCGCATTTGGTTAGTTGTAGGTATAGCAATCACAGTTATTGCTTTCTCTTTCATCTTTTTTTCTTTTTCTAATAATGTCACTGGTATGGCCGTTTCACGGGGAGGACAAATCAATCTTGCTTTTATTTGTTATAATCAGGGATGTACATATACAGATTATATACGAGAATATTTGGTTGATGAAGGGTTTGATGTTACCCGTATGTACCTCGTTGGCGGCGAATTGTATGCATTAGGTGGTGGAAAAGTTACTTCATTTAATGGGTATAGTGCTGTTGTTTGTGCTGGTCATTATCTGGCATGTTCAAATGTACTTAAAGTAAGAGATAATATACTTAAAGAAGCGTACAGGAATAATGGTGTACCTATAATTAGTGTTGCGCATCGTGCATATACTTCTAGTTCTTTAGAAATAACGAACGGTGTGGGCGCTGATGACAATTTTAAAACGTCTATCGGTTCAGTTGATACTACGCACGATATCATGAAAGAATTTAGCGACGAAGTGAGATTACAAGCAACTCGTAAACCTCTTTATGTTGGGTACATTAATACGAATAACATTTATGAAACCGAATATGTTGCGTTGTTTGGTCCTGGAAATTCACATTCTGGTTCGACTGCAGAGTCAAGGGCATTACCTTCCTCAATTTCAGGTTTTGCGTTAGAGAGTGGCGTTACAGATTTTGGTAGAAATCCTGGCAAGTTTGTTCATCTTGGATTCTTTATGGACGATTATAAATGGGAATTGTATAATACTGATGCGCGGAAGATAGTGAGAAATTCTATCTGTTGGGCAGTAACGGGATCTTCTGAATGTTTAGTTTTTGAAAAATGTGGTGATAGAATAGATAATGATGGTAATGGTAAAGTTGACTGTGATGATGTTGCATGTTTACGAGATCCAATGTGTAAGTTTGAAAATTGTGACGTTGGAAAATTACCCATTAAAGAAAATACGCGTTGTATTGATGTCCGTGTTACCGACGATACACTTCTCACTTCAATAAATTCTATGTGGAAAAAAAGTTCACAAAGTTTGTTAGAAAAAATGTCTATAGTTGCGTACCTTAAGAAAGAATCTGCATCTCCTTCTCGGTCACGATAGTCAATTCTATTACGTTCGTGTAATAGTAAAGTATATAAAGAGAAACAAATTAGTTCTCTACAATAAAAGAGTGTGTATTGATGGTTAAAAAAGATAGTGCTAAACTGAAACGTTCTTCTCCTAGTGAGCATCATTCTGAACATAAAAAGAAACTTACTGCATTATGGGTTGGTTTAATTGTTTTAGTAGTTGCAGTTGCTGTTCTGTATCCATTTGTTAAAGATGGGGTTGTTGGTCAGGCTATATGGCAAGCGGGACAACCTGCACCAGTAGGGGATTATTGGGGAAGTACTAATGAACCATTGGCTGTTGTTGAAGCTGTTTTTGGTGAAGATTCTTGTTCTCAAAGAGGTATTGAAAAAACACATAAATATACTCTTCAAAATGCCATTGATGGTGATGGAGTTAATTTAGCATCTGGGGGAACTGCGCCTGGATATTGTTGTCCACAACGAGGCGATTTTTGCATTGGTCCAAAGCCACAGATGACATTTGAAGAATATCAAGCTTCTTCTTTAACTTCTGGAACATACTGTTATAGTGTTGGCTCTTTGTTTTCTAAGTATGTATCTACTAAAAAAGAACTTTGTGTCTCTAATAACATTGATCCAGATGTACATGCAACAATTACTGTTGAATGTGACGACACACAAATTCCGGGAATCTATCAAAATCTTCCATCGGATGTAGGTAACAAATTTTTATGTTCAGAAAATCAATGGCATGTTTGTGATTCTAACTTTTTTGGTATTTATGAAGACGATAATTCTTATTTTTGCGATGCAACTCAATGGCACGTATGTGATGATTCAGTATCATCAATGTTCTGTAAAAATAATAAATGGTTATTTGATGTTCCAAAAGAAGAATTTGAGAATCCTCAAGGAATTTTCAATGGTTTCGTTCTCGAAGGGATAGGGGTTCTTCCGAATGGTGGAAGTACCGCAGCAGATCCTGTTGATATAATTGAGAAACAAGGATACTTTGGATTTCTATCAATTACAACTCAAAAGTCTTTCTTTAGGTACGGAGATACAATATTTCAAATAAAAATGGCCAATCCTACTGAAGCGGGAGCTGTTACACTTAGTGTGTCATCAGCAGGTCCAGCGTTTGACATTACATTAACAGTTGATCCGGAAGACAAGTATGCGTTTTCACAGGAACAATTTCCATTAGATCTTGATGGTGATACAATAACAGATGCATATTTATCAGTTCTTCTGGCATCTCCCTACTTAGACAAATCAATTCTGTTCTCAGTAACAACAGTTATCGATTTTGATCAAACTAACATGGCTTGGACGGGGGTTCTTCTATCTGACAATTCTCAAACATTTGTCTCTAATGGTGTTGAGCATACAATGGGCGTATTTGGTGATGAATCTGATGTCATTTTTACTATTGATGGGAGAAGTTTCGGCGGTTCAACTGCTACTACGGATGTAACTCCTAATCCGATAGTTGGTAATTTTTTTGGAGGTAATTTTTTCATTGATGAACAAGAAACAGAGGAGATTTTTTTCGTTGCCCGTCCAATAGTTGTTGGAGATGGGGGTGTTATTTTTAGATTAACAAAAACGCAAGAAGAGATTAGGATAGGAACAACTGTCGGTGAGGATCAAGTTGATCTTGCACAAACATATGAAGAATCTTTTTCAAAAGACATCATTCTTGATGTTGCAACGAACAATCTTGGATTTGTTAGTGTATGTAGTAACGATCCTCCAGTCCTTTCAGCTCTGACTGTATGTGACAGGGAATCACAAATACTTAATATACAAAATAAAAAAGCAAGCACACTAGAAAATGTTCTTTTCTGGTATGAACAACCTGCACCAGACCAAACAAAAGAAGGTAGTGTGTTATATAGGAGAGACGTGACAGATATTCAAAATGAATTTGCAACAATTTTTGCAACAAACATGGTTGCGGGAAAACGTATGGCCCTTAGTTATGAGGGACATGATTATGTGATAAGGATGAATAGTTTATCAAATTATCTTGACCTTACGACATTAAAATTGAGAGACATTACTGAACCCGGTTTTCCTGAATATGTGGCCGAGGGAGACCAATCAGAAGTTGTCTTTAATTTGCCTTTAGGAAAACAAATTAATATTAAACTTGATCTTGAACCGGAACTTAATTACGATTTTAGTGCAAAAACAACAACGACGAAACAGGTCGATTTAGAGAACGAGTTTGAAACATATATTAGCACGTACAGTCAAGTTGATATATTAAATTTCCGTGATAGTGAAGCCTATAGGAAAATTAAAATTGATCCGAGTGACATTAACATCCTTAAAGATATAATGCAAATAAATTATAATGGTGTTCTAGTTGAATTAAATTTTAGTGACGCGAAGCCTAACTTTGAACATAATGGTAAAGTCTTGTTCTATTACTCAGATTTTACGAATGGTGGTATATCTGGAGCACTAAATACATTCAATAAATATGCTCATGTATTCTTTTATAGTAATTTACGAAATGGTCCATACACACACGAATTTACTGATACTAATTTTATCCTTCCACTAGTAAAAGGAAAACGGTTAGCATTCGGATTAGACGATCAATATTATCTTTTAACATATGCTGATCCTTGGACAGGAACAGAGGCTGAAGGGTTTGAATTAAGTAAAATGCGTATTACAAATGTTGACGGTTCTAACCCTATTGCTCCAACAATGAGCGGTCTTGATCTTGTCTTTGATCTTGGTGAACGAAGGATTGAAGCTAAAGTTCAGACCGGTGATGTTCGTGAGATTACATTTACGGGCATCTCTTTATCAGACGTTACGAGTGAGCTTGAACTTGCAGCAATTTCAACGGGAACATTCTCTCCACGAGAAAATTTTTCAGCAACATTACTTGCAGGTGTTAACGGTCAGCGAAATAATATTCAGATTGGAAGCAATACGTATGAAATTTGTGACAGTGCTGCAGCGGCTACGTTAGTTGATTTTGTTGGTTTATGTAGTTCAAATGAAATTGACCTCACTCTTGATAGAGACGTATTATATTCAAGTTATATCTCTGGAGTCCTTGTTCAATACCATGGGAAAAATACTGAAGGACAAAAAGTTGTCACGTTTAAACATACTATGAATCTTACAGACGATCATACAGAAACGTTTGATTGGTTAGCAATTACAGATAATCTTCAAAATAATCGAAATCCCGCAATTTTCTGGGAAGATACGTGGTTCGAATTAGAGGGTTCACAAACATTAGATACATTCCAGCTAGTAGAATTACCACGCGCGAGTTCATTTAGTACCATACAAATGAACACGACAACATCAGAAGCGGAAGGAAGAGAAGCAGGAACAATAGTTTTTGATAATGGTGTGCTTGCGTTTCAAAAAAAGTTTGTTGGCGAGAGTGAAGATTTTAGAATAGATCTTGACATTGAACCTTTACAACGTTCATTATTAACACTTATAGGATTTAACGTTACTGAAGAACAACAACCAACATCGTTCATGACAAACATTGACGGCCATGTGTATAGCTTATCCGTCGATGAAAGTCCTAGCATATCGGACTTTGTTAAAGTTACAATAACTGAAGAGGGTAAACTAATTTATGTTAGCAACCTTCCCGTTGATGAAGAAAGGCACGTTTTACTCTCTAACGGTAATGTGGTAAAGATTCACGTGTTAGATGCTGACATTCCAACTATCCATATACAAAAATGACAACAAAAAAATCAAACAGCAAAATGAAAAACATTGTACCTAAAGTACTTATTGGTGCAGCATTACTTGTTGTTGTCGTATTACTAGCAGTATTCTTACGGCCGACAGGTCAAGCATATACAACGCCACCTATTGGTCCGATAGATCTTAACGTGACAGAATCAGCATCAATTTCTGTCCAGTTCGTTACTTCATGGGACATTTCTTTAGTTCCTTCACAGGGAGTTCAACGTGAATATCATATTGAGGTATTTCCGTTTGAAGATACCGATTATAGTATGATCAATTATAGTGTCAGTTTAAGCGGAACAAGATTGTTTGAAGGTCTTCTTGGTAATGGCCTACGTACTTCAGGAAACATCTATTTAGATTTTGATAATGTTCCTGACATTGAACTGTCGTACGACGGGAGCGAATTAACTGTACGAAACATTGTATATGATGAACCTTCCGCAGCAATAATTTCATTGTTAGACATTGATGGCACACCTGTTGAATCTGAACTGTCAGCTGTTTCCCCTGATGACGTTATTGAACGGTACGTAAAAGTTGAAAGTACTCCACTTGCAACTGTAACTGCGTATAAGAATGACGGTACACAACTTTCTGATTCAGAATTTTATGATATCACTGAAGACGAACCCTCTACTGCCCATGTATTAAAAGGCCTTACATTTACACCTGACGATGTTGGCGTGTATCGAATAACAGTTATTGCCGATGTTAATGGTGAAGAAACGGAACGTGACTTTCTCTTTTCTGTTGGATCAATCGTTGCAACGTTACAAGAAGACAATTTTCCACTTATGACATTAACAAAAGTTGAACAGGCAACGTACGATCAGTACGAAATAACATTTAACTTTACTGGCGGTTTACGCATGCAAGCATTTTCACCTTCCTGCGATGTTGGAAGAAGTGTGATAGGAAGTACCGACTTTGAAGATAAAGTTAAGGGAATATATTCATGGGATGAAACTGAACAGGTTTTAGCACGTACAATTCCTGACTTATGGAGTGGTACGTCAGAGATTACTAACTTGAAACAAGATAAAGGATATTACATTAGGTTAAAAGACGGTGTAGATACATTTTCTTTTACTGAAGAATGTAACGACTATTTTACTGCTTCACATAATCCGTTTAACGAACTTGTATCTGTACAAGAGGGTTGGAACCTTATCGGCATTCCGGGATTTGAACGAATGTCAATTGAAGATTTGAACGTCGGTGAAGAATTAGAAATTACCGAAATGTATGTTATTAAAGATAATGATGTTAAAGAATCTGGTATAACTATGTTAGAACCAGGTAAAGCATATTGGGTATTTGTAGAATGAAACTGAACATATTATTGTGGATATTATTATGTACACTTCTTGTTCCCGTAATGGTAATTGCGGCAGAACCACCGTCAATCGAACATCATCAGTTTTATGGTCGTGTAACGTGGGACTTAGATTCTGACGTTCCAGAAAATGTGGTTGCGTCTGTTAACGGTGTTGAATATTCCTCATCAATTTCTATTGTAACGTGCGATACAAATCCGTGCACGGGAAAGTACGGAAATGATGTTACTAATTACCTTCGTGTACATGGTGAAGATGGTAATACCATTGCTTTTTATGTTGACGATACACTTATTGATACTCTTGAATATGAATCGTGGGGTGTAACGCGGCATGACGTTAGTACTTCATCATCAGTCATTACATGTGATCAACGATGGGACTGTGACGAATGGTTATCTTGTGTTGCTGCAACACAAACACGTACATGTACCGATGTTAACGAATGTGATACTGATGAGTTAACAAAAACTGAACAGAAAACGTGCGTGGCGGGTACACTGCCTGATCAACCGCAAACCCTTCCTGCATGTGTGTATGTATGGGACTGTACGTCGTGGAGTTCATGTTCAAATGAAATACAAACACGTTCATGTCAAAGATCAGACGATTGTGATGCACAGTTGTCTGCTGGAACCATTAGTTCAGTTACACAATTTCCACAACCTGCAGAAACGAAAGTGTGCGGTACAGTTTCGGGAAGAACTGCTCCATCAGTAATTCCTTCTACTACGAGGGACGTAGTTGAAGACGATAAAGACGTTTCAGAAGGTGTTTCCACATGGTATTATGTTGCCGGCATTATTTTATTACTTGTTGCAATACTTATCCTTGTGTTCTTTTTTAGGTCACGTTCTAAAGGTAATAATGGTTCAGGAAATCAGTATTCTCCTTAAGAGTTAACCGCTTTTTTTTAACTTTTTTATACACGTAGAAAATCGATAGGTATATAAACGAAAAGGTATTCTTTATACTAAAAAAAGGTGAACTAGATTAATGAATGCTAATAGTCGTAAAATTGTAGTGATATTAGGGGTAGTAGCAGTTGTTTTGTTAGTTGCATTATTTGTATTATTTCCATCAATTAAAGAAGGCGTTTTTGGAAAGGCTATTGATGTTGGTCCTATCGCTGGAGATACAACTCTTCTTTGGGAACAAACTTATTCTTCTGGATCTGCAGACATTGCACCGTTCGTTGTTGGCGATGCTACATATCTTATAACAAATGATGAAACGGGTTCATACCTTCATACTATAAACCCAAGCACGGGTGATAGTATAAACAGTTGTTTTATTCGTGCTGACAAAGTTATTGGTAGTCCTGCACATCATGCAGAGGAAGATAATTTGTTTGTACCTTTAGAAAATGGAATTGTTAGGATTGTTGGATTATCTGATCGTTCAGCAGTAGGAAATTGTGACGCGCTTGATATAGCGTTAAGTCATGGGGCAATTAATCCTACGACATCTATTGTTATGTATGGTGATACATTTATTGTTGGATCAACAAGGGGCGTCCATAAAATTAATGTGTATCCAGTTCCTGGATATCCTGTTACATATACAGATGTGGCGTATGGTACGAGCGGTTTTGTATCTTCTACGCCTGCAATATCTCCTTCAAGTAATGGCGATTATCTCATTTTTGTAGTACAAATGCCAAATAGTAGAGAATTATATTCTATTAACATAGATGACATGACTTTGGTTACAGCGGGAACTCAAGGAATTCATCATATAATCTCTCTCGATTCAAATGTAGTGGCACCTATAACAGTTTATTCTTCTACAGTAGCTGGAGTGAATGATTACAATTTAGTTATTATTGGAACTGTTAATGAACAAATATACTTTTTTGAACAAGCACGTTCTGGTGGTATGTTATTCATTTCAAGACCGACTAACCAAAATGTTGGACCTGTAATGGTACCTGGCGCATCGTTTATATCTGAAGCTGTTGTTGTTGATACCACTACGACATCTGCGAAACTGTACCTTGCTTCTGCTGGTACTGATAAAAAATTATATTTTGGAACTATTGCATTTCTTCCTGGAAAACATAGTCAGATAATATTTACTCCTACAGATAGTGATTATCATTATTCTTCTAGCACACCAATTTACGCAGCTCCATTAGTTGCATTAGATGGTACAATTTACATTTCTCGTACGGATAAAGTTGTTGCTCTTAAAGGTGGACCGCCTACATATCCAGGTACGCCATGGAAAAATACTCTTTGGAGTGTTCCAAGTACAATTAATCATAATCCAAGTACATCACCATCACTTTTAGCAAACGATGATATTTTATATGTTGCAGGCGGTGACGAAGGTAAATTGTTAGCGTTCGGTACACCTTTATTTTCTGCTCCTCAACCTGAAGAGGAGCCTGAACCAGTTCCTCCTGCTGAACCTGAGGAAGAACCGGAGCCTGCGCCTCCAGAACCAGAACCAACTGCAGTTTGTGGTAATTCAATAATTGAAGAAGGTGAATTTTGTGATGATGGTAGTATAAACTGTGAAGTTAATGGTTATAATGGTATACAAAACTGTGGAAATGAATGTTTAGGATATGGAGATTGTTTACTTGCAGAATCTTGTGGTGATTCTCTTATTAATGGTAATGAAGAATGTGACGATGGTAATCTTATTGATAATGACGGTTGTTCATCTTTATGTTTAACCGAAGAACCTGCTCCTGCTGAAGATATTCCTGAATGTACAACAAATACAGATTGTGATGATAGTATCTCCTGTACAGATAATGTTTGTGTAGAGGGAACATGTACATATCCAATTAGTGCAAACCGATGTTTGATAGATGGCGTTTGTCAGATAAGAAATAATCTTAATCCAGCTAACCAATGTCAACAATGTAACCCTGAATCTGATACTGCTGCATGGACTAATAATGATGCTTTGTATTGTTCAGATAATGATCCAAGTACAACTGGTGATCATTGTTCTGCCGGAGTTTGTGTTGGTACGTCTCCAATTGAAATTTGTACAGATAGTATTGACAATGATGGTGATAGTTTAGTTGATTGTGCTGATAGTGATTGTGTTGCTGATACGTCTTGTATTGTCGAACCAGAACCTGCTCCTATTCCTGAAGCTACAGTAGAGTGGCCTGAAGAATGTGTAACTGGAGAATTATATGTTAATGGTGTTTGTGTAGATACGGGGGCATCAGAAGATAATACCAATTTATTAAATGAAATAGTAACTATATGGAATAATGATAATAATTTATTACAGAAAATGTCAGAGATAGCGTACGTGCTACGTAATTGAGAGGGAGGATAAAAATGGTGAAGAAAAACGTTTCAAAAAGAACTCAAAATCAGGTTTCAAATAAAAAAGAGGTTAATAAACCGTTACTTATTGGCATTATTACTATCGTAGCACTTGTTGCACTGGGTTCATTACTATTTTTCTCAGATACGTTTGTAGGAAAGGCTATCAGTTTTCAATTGGAAGGTACTATTACTGATAATACAGCAGGAATATTTTTGGTAGATAATACTGTTACTGTTGATGATGAGTTTGATCTTATAGTACAAGCTAAATTGCCCGTTGATGTTGAAACTGTTGCAGTATCTTTTGATCTTCACCTTAATGGTTTAGATTTGTCAACCGAGTGTAGTAGTTCAGTAGTTTCTGATTTAGGTTGGACAGACTTATTAGATATTTCATGCGCTGATGGTATAATTAGTTTTGATTCAGCAACATTTGATCCTCTAAATGAAAAAACTGGTTTATTTACTATCGCTACTATTACTTTTCAGGAAAGTGTAACGGGTGAGTATGATTTAACATTTACAAAATTTGATGTTTATAATGTTGCACAACCTCCTATTGATATGATTCTCGATACGGGTATTGTTAGTCCAACAATTATTGTTGAAAGTGTTGCTGTTCCTGAACCTGACGTTCCTGAACCTGGTGTAGAATGTAGAGCAGATACTGATTGTAATGATGGATTGTCATGTACAACTGATGTTTGTACTGATGAAACGTGTACGTATCCACTTAATGCAAATACTTGTTTAATTGGCGGTGTTTGTTATACTGATCAAGATGTATATCCACAAGATCCACTTAAAATGTGTGATGTTGCACGAAGTCAGACAAGTTGGAGTGGTAATGTTGCACCATCCAATATTGTATTAGGTGATGCAGATGGTGATGGAACTCTAAATCTTGCTGATGCGATCTTAGTTGCCCGTGTTTCATTTGGCGTGCCTGGATATTCACTACAAGATTCAGCAAATTCGGACGCTGATTGTTCAGGGACCGTTTCATTAGATGATGCTATTTTAATTGCTCGTGTTTCATTTGGTGTGCCTGGATTTACAATAAATAGTTGCTCTTAATAGAGGTGAAAAATGATGATAAAAAGATATAAAATTTATTTGTTGGTTGCATTACTTTTAGTTAGTTCTGCGTTTGCTGTCGACTTCACAGTAAATTGTGGAACTGTTCCAGATGGTGGGGGTCCGGTTGCTTGTGAAATAAGTTCTGGAACGACATCTATTTCAGGTTTTAGTGCAACAGTAAGTTCTGGTTCTGCAACATTAAGTTCAGTAAGTTTTAGTCCATTTATTGATATTAGTGACTTAACTCAGTCCCCTCCTGCAATTGGAGTATTTGCTTTGTCTCCAGATACATTTACAGGAACATTAAACTTTGACGCTTCTGCATCTTTTACATTAGCAATTACTGGAATTCAAGCTAATACTGCAGCAGGTCAAGAGGAAGCTTCTTTCCCTGTGGTTCAAGTTGAGTCTGTAACTCCAACATGTACCGCATTACCTGTAACTGAATGTACAGATGGCTGGCTATGTCCAGATAATGTTGTTATTCCTGCTACTGGTTGTCCTTCTGGTCAAGAATGTAGTGTTGGTCAGTGTGTAGATATAGAAGTTGCTCCTGTTTGTAATGCATTTGATGCTTCTGAATGTACTGCTGGTAATAGGTGTCCAGGAAATGAACGTATAGCTCCTACTGGTTGTCCTTCTGATCAAGAATGTAATGCAGTTGGCGGAGAATGTGTAGATATAGAAGTTGTTCCTCCTGCAGGCGAACCTCAACCTACATCTACTGAATGCGGAACAAAAGAAGTAAATGTTGATGGTGTATGCAAACTAGGAATGGTATTTGAAGATGGTGATGTGGCCGAACAGGATTTATTAAATAGAATTTATTCTGTTTTAAAAGAGGAAGAAAATAATGTCCTTCAAAAAATATCTGCAATTGCACAAATATTGCGTGAGCATACTTGGTCATAATTATAATAATTTGAAATGAAAATAAAACAGAACGTGTCACGGGGAACCCCAAAAACAGTATCTCAAAGTACTGGTAAAAATAAAAAACCTTTAATCATAGCAGCTATTACAGTTGTTTTACTTCTAGGTTTAGCGGGATTATTATTCTTCACAGACACGTTTGTTGGAAAAGCTATCGAGTTCACTACCGAAGTTGGTGTTGGAAAAGCTGCAGTTTTAGGCGGTACGATAGAAGTTGAACCTGGCGTGACAGAATATACTATTCCTATTCAAGTTTCTTTACCAGTAGGAAAAAAATCTGTTGCTTTTCAGTTTGCGTTAAAACACGATTATGATTCAACAAAAGTTGACTATTCTAGAATTATTGAACCTGTTCATGATAATTTCTTTTATGAAAGGGAGGGTATCGATCTTACTATTGTTAATTATATTAAATCTACTGACGATACTATCTCTGTTACGTTTGCTGGCCTATGTTCTGAAACAAATGATTGTGGAAATGCAATTTCAGGAAAAATGGATTTAGGATATATCACTGTAATGGTTGATGAAGAACCTACCGAAAGTGTTCCTATAAATTTTGAGTTTACTTCCTTTACTATGTATGATTTAAACAATCCTTCTGCTCAAAGTTTAGTTTCACCAATAGAAACTACTGTTACTGTTTTGGCAGCTGCAGATGAAGAAGGTCCTTCAGATGCACTATGTAGTAATGGTGTTACAGAAGCTCTTGAAGAATGTGATGATGGAAATACAGTTGATGGTGATGGTTGTTCGTCAACGTGCACTTTAGAAGTTCCAGAAGTTATTGAAATTCTATGTAATGATCTCCAAGATAATGATGGTGACGGTTGGACAGACTGTAACGATGATGACTGTACAGAAAATGCTATTTGTCTTAACATTGCACAATTTGTCGGAACAGAAGAGTGTACAGAATTTGCTCAGAAACGGTGCGTTTCAGGCGATGATATTACATTATTTCAAACGTGTAAAACGTTTGATGACGAACTATTCTGGGGAGATTTAGAATCATGTCCTACAGATACAATGTGTATAGATAATGGAAGATGTGTCGTTGATAGCGATAATGATGGAGTTCAGGATTCAGAAGATAATTGTCCTCAACAGGAAAATATTCTTCAAGAAGATAGTGATAATGATGGTGAAGGAAATGTGTGTGACGACACTCCATGTAGTGATCATATGACATTAATTGACGGCCTTTGTTCGTGTCGTACTGGTTGGGAAAATGCTGACAATTCAATAGAAAATGGTTGTGAACTGAAATCTTTATGTAACGGTGTTGAATGTCCTGATGGATATTATTGTGGATATGATTTACAATGTGAAATGCCAGCAATATGTCAAGAGACAGATACGCCTGGTCAAATACGATATACTCGTACTGTTGATGGAACGTCTGATTCTGGTTTTATAACGAGCCATTGTTCAGATGATAATAGTGCACAAGTAACATATTCATGTAATGATTTGTTACAACTTGAAAAAACAGATAATATATGTGAAGGGTTGTCAGGCTGTCGTGAAGGTACATGTCAAGAATTTGTATGTGGGAATAGTATCCGTGAAGGTACAGAACAGTGTGATGATGGTAACACTGAAAATAATGATGGATGTAGTGATATCTGCCAAATTGAAGATGGTTGGACAATTATTAATGGGGAATACACTCGTTTTGTTGAAATAGATAATGAAAAAGGTGAGAATTATCTTCTTGCACGGATGTACAAAAGATTACAAGATAGTGTAAGAACACAAGATTTGATTGACGGACTTTCAATTGAACTTAAAGAATTTTTCGTATTAGAATCTTCAGAAATTGTTCTTCTTGATAGTTGTACTCCTAGAAATGGATGGGAAGAAGGAACAGTATACAAAGTAACAAAAGATTTGGATGTTACAGACTTGGATGATAATAATAGATGTTTTGAACCGGATGCAGACAATATCGTCATTGATTGTCAGGGCCATTCAATTACTGGTCCTGGTGAAAGGGGTACTGGAATAAGTTTACAACTTGCATCTTCAGTTACTGTAAAGAACTGTAAAGTCAGTGGTTTTATCAACGGTGCATTTATTTCATGGGACAGGCCGGAGGGTACTCCTGGTTCTGAAGATTACATTAGTATTGACAATATATTGGAAGGAAATAATTTTATCAATAACATGTTTGGTGTAAAACTTGAACGAACAACAGGCAACTCATTTGATGGGAATACTTTTTGTGACAATACAAATGATGACGTTTCCTGCCCTCCTAGTGCAACATTTCCACCAGGGTCTTCAGAAAATATGGGAAGTGGAAACTTTTTCGATACAATTCAATCATGTCCTGATGGTTGGCCAACCATAACGGATTATTCTTCATGTTCAGAATCGCCAATGGTGGCATTACAAGATATTGAACTTGGAACAGAAACTCTTACAGTCCTTATAGTAGAAGATTCAGATCAGAAACAATTCCTTGAAAATGTGTATACAACACTTAAATCAGACGATTCAATGATTATTAAATTAACTAAGATTGCATATTATCTTTCAGAATATGCTCAAACTCAAGAACAATGATACAACAAAAAACGGTAAAGAAACGGTACAAGAAACTTCCTCCACATAGTTGGGAACCTCACCCACTTGCAGAACGGGGAGAGATACGGAAACCGTACATTATTGCTATCATTACTGTAGTGTTACTTATTGCAATTTCAATGTTCTTGTTCTTTACAGATACGTTTGTGGGAAAAGCAATTCAGCCTGCTGAAATTACGCCACTATCACTTCCAAAGGTAGGTTTATTTTTGGAAGATAATGTTTTGTATAGGGGCGATGATGCTACTATACCAATTAAAGCCAACCTTGTTGTTGGAGATGAAACGTCAGCTGTCCGGTTTATATTGGAACATGAAGGTCTAGGTTCTGACACTTGTGATGAGTCTGTAACAAGTTCACTTGAGTGGTCAGACGATTTTAAAACAGTTTCATGTCAAAATACTATTGTTGAATTTGAACATGCAACTATTGATTATCAAAATCTTCAAAGTGGTACGTTTGAAATAGGAAATTTAAACGTTGAAAATGCGGGTCCTGGTTGGTATAACTTATCACTAACAGAATTTAACATTACTTCATTTGAAGAAAATCCGCGAGACCTTGCACGTTCAGTAGGCGATACGTTTGTCATTGTGCGTGATGTTGAAAAAACATGTACAAATGAAATTGATAATGATGATGATAGTTTAATTGACTGTGCTGACCCAGACTGTTTTACTAATGATGTTTGTGTAAATGAAGACAAATGTGACCAAGATAAATTACAAACTAAATTAAACAGTCTGAAAGATGAACATGATTTATCAAAAGATAAATTGTTCCAGCTTGAAATTCATCCACGAGATTCGAAATATATTGATTCGTTACTGTCACAAACTGCATTGTTAAAGAATTTCCTTCTAAATGTGTTACGAGAAGAAGCAGATTCATTTAAAGAAATTGCGAATGAATGTAACCTATTACAATTATCTGAAGAGGACTACAAAAATCTTATTGACGAAATTGAAGGAAGTTTGGGCAATGTAGAATTATTAGAACGAAGACTTACAAATATTGAACATTGTGAAGATGGTCAAGATAATGATAATGACGATTTGGTAGACTGTGATGATAGTGATTGTGCAACATATTCATTTTGTGTTGAAAGTCTTGTTCCACCATCACCAGAAATATGTAACGATGAAACTGATAATGATAATGATGGAAATATTGATTGTTTAGATACTGATTGTACTGGCGATGCAGCTTGTTACGAAGAAACAGAATGTACATCAAACGATGAATGTCTTGCAGGAGATGTTTGTTTAGGAACATGCCTTACTCCATGCGTAGCAAATGCATGTTATAGTGAATCGGCGTCAAGCGTTTGTTCAGGCGATTATTTATCAGCTCCTGAAAATTGTGCAGATGGTGAAACATGTCACGGTGCAGGAATATGTTCTCAGTTTGAATCTGTCTGTGATGATGAAACTGATAATGATCTTGATGGTACTACTGATTGTGATGATAGTGATTGTTCTGACGCTGTTGCTTGTTTCCAAGAAACAGAATGTACATCAGATGATGATTGTGGTGAAGATACGTGTGTTGCAGGTAAATGTAGAGTCTCATGTGAAGAAAATATATGTTATGGTGCGTCTGCGTCAAGGGCATGTACGAACGAATATTTAGCAACTCCTCAAGATTGTGCAGATGGTGAAACGTGTCATGGTGCAGGTATTTGTTCAGTTGCTCCTGTAACTGAAACTGTCTGCGATGACGAATTAGATGATGATGGTGATGGAAACGTTGACTGTGACGATTCAGATTGTGCAGTTGCTTGTTTTGTTCCTGAATCATGTTCAGATGAAGTTCCTTGTGAAGATACAAATAATGTCTGTGTAGATGAAATATGTAAATCTCCATGTACAGAAGATACATGTTATTTAGATTCTGCGTTACAAATATGTACTGGTCCTTACTTAGAAGATCCTGTGTTATGTGAAAATGGTTGTTCTGATGGTGCATGCATTGCATCAATTGATCCAGGAAGTGAAGCAGTATGCGGAAATGATGTTGAAGAAACTGGCGAAGCGTGCGATGATGGTAATGAAGATGCTGATGATGGTTGTTCAGCAACATGTACACTTGAAACTGGTTGGACATGTACCGGTGAACCAAGTGTGTGTACTGAAGACGTTTTATGTTCAACAAATGCTGAGTGTGTAATTCCAGAAGAAGAATGTGTAGTTAACTTGTGTAAAATACCTGAAGAGTGTGAAGCAGATACTGATTGTACTCTTGAAGGTGAGGTATGTACAGAAAATGTATGCGTTCCTCCTGTTGATCCAACTGTAATACAAGAAGCTGGAGATAGTGGAAGTCCAAGTACTGGCGGAAGTACTCGACGTAGTTCTAGTTGGGCTTGTTCAACATGGGAATATTGTGACGCATCATTGGAACAAGTACGTACATGTACAGATTCAAGAGGAAGAAGAACACAACGTATAGAAAATCGTTCATGTGAAGCATGTACACAATCATGGGTATGTTCAGCATGGTCAACATGTGGTGCAGGTCAACAGCAAAGAACGTGTGTTGATGAACATAGTTGTGGCGTAACATCGTTAAAACCAACACTTTCAAAATCATGTTCACAAACGGTTGTTCCTGGTCCAGCACCAGCTTCAATATCGCAACAGATGCAACCACCGTACGTGCAACCTACACAACCTTCAGTTCAGGAACCAGTTTCAACAGTAAAAATTTGGGACGATTACAAATATTACATTATTGGTGGCGGCGCATTCATTATCTTGGTAATTATTATATTTATTGTTATCCACTTCCTCAAATCTCGTGGTGGTGCGTCAAACTTTGATGAACTGAAAGAATGGATATCTAAAGAAAGAGCAATGGGCGTTTCTGATGAAGGTATACAAAAAGTATTACATGATCAAACAACATGGAACGATAAAGAAATTGAACAAGCGTACACTGAACTTGGTGGTACGCAACATTCTGTTTAATCTTTTAAAATAAATGCAACCATAGACATTTTCTGTAATAAGTTTAATTGGTTATCATTCCAAACATCTAAAACGTCATACAATCCTTCAACATCGTCTTCTCTTAATCCCGTATCAATACAATTATTATTAATCTGTACTTGTCCGATTGGACATTGTTGAGGCCAATTATCACGTATTTCTTGCATTTTACAATCATTATCATAACATCCATATATACTCTCAAATGCAGTATCTTCAACGCCATCATTTACTGCACCATCACTTTCTCCGGAAAATATCTTTTCTTCAACTGTATTCTCAAAACATCCTGGAGACACATAACTTTCTTCATCGTAAATAGTCATATCATTATTATAAGATTCCCAATCTGTCATTAAGTTATTCAAACCCTGGGAAAATGATACTTTAAGTTCAGGAGTAAAAAAATCATATGGACAATAATTTTCATTAAATCCATTATTGAGATCTTTCATTATTGTAAGTTCAATGAATCCTACGTCCATGTACCAAACTCCCGGAGTTCCGATATACTCACCTGCTTGAATCATGTATCCTTCAACAATGTGTCCAGGGACATTTCTAATATGATCATAATTAAGTTTCCAATCGCTTAATGACGTTGGACCAACAAGAATCTCATAATCGTTCCAATCTTCTTGATATGTAAGCATTACCACTTCACCATCAGTTGGCGCATAAATTCTTGCATCTAATGACAAAAAGAATGTATAATGTGGTAATGTTTTTGTTCCTCCAAATCCATCATAAGCTTCTTCACCAAATTCTTCAAAAACTTTATCCACTATGGAATTATCAAATATAAAATCGCCAGCTTTTCCCGTTTCAGGATTGTAATCTCCAAATTCTACCATTGAATGAGTTAATACGGGAGGAGATTCAGACAATGAATTAACTGAAAGAAGTATTATTATTGTTGTAAGAACTAATATCCTTTTCAATAAATATCTAGCGAATCTCATTTTTCTATGTATAGTATTACGTTTATGTTTAAATTCTTTCCTATTTAACCTCAACACGTTCAGCAATAACTTCTTTCTTTCCTTTATAGTCTTCCACAACTCCAACAATATCTACATAATGGCCCTTTTTAACATACAAATCTTCATCATTAAATACTATGATGTCCATTGTTTCTGTACGTTTACCTTCAACTTCTAAGAAAATTACATTTTCGTGCGTACTGACACGTGTTACTTCGCCCGCTATTCTAACTTTTTCTTCAGCGGGAATGGTATCTATCCTGTCAGCAATTTCTATTGTAAATTCGTCTGCATAAAAAAAGAGGAACGTTAATCCAAGTAAAGTTATGGCAAGTGCAACTTTAATAAGCATTTTTTCTTGTAATCCATTCTGTTTTGACTTCTTTTCGAGGATTTCACGCATATTGTAATGTAAACTGTTAAGTATATTAAACGTTACTACAAAATTGATAAAAGATGATACAATATAATCTTCAGAAAGTAATAATGTCTTATGACAATGTTATTGCTAGAAAATCAACTATGGTTGACGATCCTGAACAAAGCGAAACTTCTAACGAACCACTTGAAAATGTATTAAATAGGGCATCAAAAAAAAATGGTGGAGTTTCAGTTGCAACTCCATGTGCTAGTACAACATTTCTTGGCGCTGTAGAAGTTAAAAGTAGACTATTTTCAACAAATGGCCTTTCTTCTGGCAAATACTTTTCTCGTGAATGTCGTGAAGAAACAAAACTGAAAGTTATTTCTGGAGGGGTCCACGTTTTTGTTCCACGGGTGCGTGATACGTGTCTTACAAAGGGCCAATCAATTACAATTCCTTCTGGCGCAATGTATGAATTACGTAATGTATCTCCTGGAACGGAACTTGTAGAAATATCTCGGTATAGATAAATAATACAGTTTTTGCCCTAAATGTTTATATAGTTTCTTTCCTTGTGAAATAATATGTCTCAGGAAAGAATTATTGAACTACAAGAAAGAGTATTCTTGTTAGAACGGAAGATCAAACCATTAGAGTGGGACGCAAGTAGAAATCAAATAAATGAGTTCAAATTGAAACAATTGGAACGTTTACGTGAAGAACATGTTTCTGTACATAATGAATTGAAAGAACTCAAGAAAGAGTAACACTATTCTTAAAATCACATAGATTTATAAATAATCGTATGAAATGGGAGTAATATAGCTGAGACCATCAATAAGATGTTGATCGTTAGATCTTTAAGTCTCGGGAAGGTATTATACAATGGTAAATTTTAAAATTGTGCTTGGCGCACAAGATGGAAAGACGTATCAGAAGGAAATTAAAAGTCCCGAAGCGGACACACTTCTTAAGAAACGTATCGGAGAAACAGTTTCTGGCGATTCTATTGGATTAACTGGGTACGAACTTCTCATAACTGGCGGTTCAGATAAGTGCGGGTTTCCTATGAGAAAGGGTATTCAAGAACCACGAAAACGTATTTTAATCGGAAAGAGTGTAGGATTTTCTGGTAAAGATAGGAACAAAAATAAACAGAGCGGCCTTGTAAAGCGTCGAACAATTTGTGGTGAAATGATTACAAAGATTATTCATCAGGTTAATATGAAAGTTGTGAAAGCTGGCAAAGCTCCACTTGGAGAAGCTCCTACAGAAGAACCGAAGGAAGCTGCACCTGAAGACAAAAAGGAATAATTTCTTTTTTTCTTAATTAAAAATACTAGGTATGGTCATAACAATAACATTTTTATACTCTCAATTTATTCTTAGTTATTAATTGAGGTGATATTAATGAAGATTGTTTTTTTATTGGTCGTATTTGCGTTAATACTTACTTCTGTCATAGCTGTTCCTCCTCCTCCTCCAGCTCCTGAAGGTTTTGGTGGTTCTGATGATACTCCTCCACCACCAAGTGAGATACCTTCGTTTGATACTGAATCCGTTACAGACTCTTCAAGATCAATTGAGGAACAACAATCAGGATCTCTTGCAGATAGGGTTTCTATCATTGAAAAAAAAGTTAATGAACTTGAAGCAAATTCAGGATTCTTATCAACACCATACATGTTTCTTCTGGCTGTAAATATTGTTCTTATTGGCCTTGTCATATACATGTTTATTGTTTTCAAACAACCAAAAGATCCAAACGTATTTGTTTGATAGTAAATACAACTTTTCAATTTTTACATTCTACCTCTCAGATATATTTATATATTTGTTCTTCTTCATTTAATAAATAATTGAGGTGTTTAATATGAAAAAGATTATCTTTTTAGTAAGTTTTGTAGTATTGTTATTATTTATTGTTGGATGTTCTCCTGCAGAGGATCCTGATGTCCCCCCTTTACCTCCATCTATAGAAGATGTTGGTGAAAGTGGTGCACTTGCTGGTCAAGCGTATAGTAATAGTGGCGCTTGTTATTCAGATTCTCAGTTACAAATTTATTTTTCCGATGCTGATATGGTTGTTGTTAATACAACAAATCGTCAATGGTCTTATGAAGTTGGGCCATTATACCTTAACGAAACAGGATCTTATAACTCTCTTTTGACAAATTATCAATACGTATATTCTATAGGATATTTACTAAAAAATTGTGAACAATGGGAAGAAATGCGATACCAACCTATTAATCAAGGCGAATTTTTGGGATCATCTAATTGGATTTGGTCAAAAAGAGGTGTTTCAAGTACAACGCTTGCTAATAGTACATTTAGGTTGAGTAACTCATTTTCAAGAGAGGGCCCTCATTATATTGCAACTTACGGATGTAATAGGGTTGATGGTCAATGGGATTGTAATAATGGGAAGTGGGTCATTACTCCTTTTATGGTGGAGGAAGGTCCTACGTGCTTTGACAATGTTAAAAATCAATTCGAAAGTGATGTTGATTGTGGTGGATCTTGTCGAACTAATTGTACTGGAGGTCAATCTTGTAATAATAATAGTGATTGTGCTTCTAATGTGTGTGAAGATTTGGATCGTGATGGAACAAAAGAATGTTTTGATTTGGAAGTTGCTGACATTTCTTTGACAACATGTAAAGGAAAGGCGATTACTGATTCGTACACTATTGGAAGTTCCCTTACAGGTGATAGTTCATATGCTTTAGAGTTGTTTAAAGAGTCTCAAAGACTATCTGTTGCAATGTTTGATGGTGATGGAAATAGGATACTCCTACCAGTTGCATACGCAAACTCTAAGTTTAACGTAACAATGGGAGAAGAAGGTGATGGTAAATCTCATGGTAGTGATAAACAACTGAAATTGTTAGAAAGTGGACGTGAATTTTCTTATTGGGATACGAGGTCAGATGTTTACAAAAATGACTATTTTGTCATTACTTCCGGAATTGCTTCTGATGGATCTGCAAAGTCGTATCTATTTCAGTACATGGGTGCAGATGCACAAACAAAAACCAATCCTCTAATCAAGTTTAAGAACATTGGTAGTGGAGAAACGCTTGAATATCCAGTAACACCATTAACGGCAACAGGTACTGTTGCAACAATAGTTGTTGGAGGAAATTCATTCATCGTACAGAACGCAACTCAAATGGGCGTGGACGATTTCGCAGTAGATGTTGATTTGAATGGCGATGGAATAATTAGTAAAGATCGGAACGGAAATGTTGTGAACTTTGTTGATAATTATGGCTCAGAGTGGCAAATTAACTACTCTGATGCATCAGGAATCCTTAACCAAAATAGTCAATCATATGTACAGATTGATGTAGGATTTCCAAACATAAATTTGTATGGGGGTCAGGTTCCAGAGAACTTTACATTGAACATTACTGCAGTTTCGGGTCCACAAATTGAAGTTTGTCTTCTGACAGAACCTGGTCTTAGATCTGGTGATAGATAAAACTTTCTTTTTTCTTTTTTTCATTTATCTTCTTGTAAACAATAACATTTTTATATTGGATTATATTTCCTATTTATGGTATGGCTGAGGTAACATCAGGATTTTCACAGAAGTTAAACGCTTTTAATACAAAAATCAATGCGTTTTTCTCGTTCATTGGAACAAAACTGAAAAATTATCCGAAGTTAAGCATTGGTGAAAAGATTTCGTATCCTTCTATTGCTCTTGGCGTAATACTCATAATAACATCTATAATACTATTTGTGGTGTGATATAAAAAATGGAAAAAGATAAAAATGTTAAAAAAGGGTCTTTGGAAGAAGACTCACAAGATTCAACAATTCTGGGACCTTCAAACGAGTATGAAGATCTCTGGAAAGAAAAATTGAACTCTCGAACGAAAGAAGCTACGGCTGAAGAGAAAGCTGAAGAAGTTGAACAGTCTACAGAAACTGAAAAGGTTGCTCCAAATGAACAGAATACTACAAAACGTCTTGATAAGGACGTAACTATTAAGTTCAACACACGTAATACAGTCAAGTGGACAGGAATTGTTCTCCTATTCATTCTTGTATTTTTTGTGGGACGGCTTAGTGTAGTTGATACTGTTGGAACAACGGCAGATGATGCAGACGTTTCAGGAACTTTAGGAAGTTTTTTCGGCCTTTTCTCTGGTGATTCGGATGCAGCAGAAAATGATGGTGCTGGTGAAGAAGTAGCAGCGGGAGTAGATTCTGGCATAACTGGCGCTGTTGTTGTTGATGATACGGAACTTGAACCTGTTGTAGATGACACTGACACTGTTGATGAAAACGTTGTAACAACGTACGATGGTGTTTCTGTTGCCCTTGGAGAAATAAAAACTGAATGGAAGGGAACATGGGGAAGAATTAAAGGAATATCATATACTATTAAGAATATGGAAGAAGGAACGGTTGAACCGGACCATTTTGTTCTTATGGTTGAAGGGTATGACGACCTTGAAAAGAAAGTTCCATTATCTCCTGGTTCAAAAAGTATTAAATCAAAGACGTCTGCAAGTTCATACGTTCTCGTACCTGGCGGTTTTTCGTATAGTGAAATCACCACTGGCGATCTTAATAGTGTAGGAATAACTATTCAGTTGTACGACGCAGCAGATAAATTGATGGATGCTACGAACAAAATGGCAGATTTGGGAGAATAAATTTTAATTTTTTTTAATTTTATTTTTAATTTCATAAATTATTTAAGTGATTTCTATTACTTGAGTTTTTATGTCAAGGTTATTGGTAGTATCAAGTGAATATGTAATGGGAAAAAAATCATTTGGTCCTATTGTACAAAATGAATTTCCTGGTGTAAACATTGATTATGCGTTGACTGCAAGGGATTTTGTTAATGATTTTAAGGGAGTTCAGTATGATGCAGTTATTATCCATGCACCTTTATTCTTAGTGAACGCTGGTGGGTATCAAATTCCTAATGATATTGCACTAAAAGTCTTAGAAGATCTTAGAAGGGACGTTACAAATGTTGGTACTCCCGTTTTTATTGGTGATCATCAAACAAGTAGGCTCGCAGATTATATACGGGTTGGCGGTAGTGAAAATACCTTCATTGAAGATGTCAGGTCTCATAATGATTACGTTCCACTTCTTGAAGATATCTTAGAATAATTCACTTCAATACATTCTTCTCACCAGAATACAAGCCCATTTTTGACATTTGTTCATATTGTTGTTTTGTTAAGGTTAAATAACTTAAATCAAACCCTTTGTCTCTAATTTCTTTCGCTGAAGTTTCTACGGTATTAACATCAATAGATTCTCCTATTAGTAAAATGTTTGCCTTACCCTTCTTTCTGGAACCGTGAAGTATAATGTTTTGGATGCCAGTAATATCATGTATAGCATTAACAAATTCTCCAACACCATCATGCTCTTCATGGAAAAGATCTTTGAGAAATGTAGTTTTCTCAGAATCTTGGCAGCCATATACCTTACTTGTTTTCCATTCTCGTTTTACCAGAATGTCCATTTCAACCAATTCTTGTAGAATTCTAAATGTTGATGTTATTGAAACTGAACTCTTGTCAGCAATTTCTTTAAGATACATTTCATCTTTAGAATTTAGAATGACTCGTAAGATTGATGCTTTCTTTTTATCAATAAGTTTTGACAACACCTCTTTCTTTACCATACTCTCTATCAATTACTTCCACATTTATATTTGTTTCTTTTTTGGAACTTGTTTTCAAAAACGAAATATGTTTTCAAAAATGAAATAACCTAAAAAGGTTAAATATAAATAGTCGTAAAAATTACTTATGTTAATATGGGTGACATACTAGATATCATTAAATCGCGAAGAACAATTAAATATTACCTTCCCAAATTTATTTCATGGGAAAATGTTTCTCGTATTTTAGATGCTGGTAGGCATGCACCAAGTTCTGGAAATATTCAAAATTGGAAGTTTATAGTCGTATTTGAGCATGATCAGAAGCAAGCACTTGCGAAAGCAGCATATGAACAATATGATATTGCCATGGCGGGCGTTTTAATCGTCGTGTGCGCAGAGCCTGAGAAAGGTGAACGTTATTATGGTATGCGTGGAGAACGGCTTTATACGGTACAGAATTGTGCCGCAGCGATACAAAATATGTTACTAGAAGCACATTCTTTAGATTTAGGAACAACGTGGATCGGCGCATTTGACGAGGAAGAAGTAAAATCGTTATGTAAAATTCCTCCTGAAATTCGACCACAAGCAATCATTGCTGTTGGTTATCCAAAAGATGTTCCTCCAAAACCGCCAAAGTATCCTCTTGAAACTGTTGTGTATTTTCATCGATGGAGAAACAAAATGCGCGATCCTGCAAAGTACATGGCAGACATTTCAACAATTCTTGCACGGAAAGCCGGTAATGTAAAACAGTCATTACAGGGTGCAGCACAATCTGTCGTCGATAAAGTGAAGGAAAAAGTTGTTCCAGAAGACAAAAAATAATAATTTTTCTGTGTTAAATGCAATCATAAAGTATAGTCTATTGTATAGAAACATTTATATATGGAGTACGCATTACTAAAAATCGGTTTGGGTGTTTGAGTAAATTAATTGGTTGGTTTGTAAAAAAGGTGTAGTAGTTGGTTTTGTCTAACACACTTCTTTTAATCTTGGTTTTAACTAGGTTTTGGTTTGTTTGGTTTAGAAAAAGAAGAGTGGTCCTAGTATATAATGTTTTGTATACTCGAAAGTACATATTGGGGGCTATAATTTTTTTGAGGGTTAAATAACAAAAAAAAATTTGGTGGTGTATAAAAAATGGAATTTATTGTGGAAAAAGCGTTAAACAACATGCCGGCGGCAAATGTCGATACGGTAGGACAAGCAAACATCAAAGTCATTGGTGTTGGCGGTGCAGGAAATAATATGGTTGGATGGCTCTATAAGAAGGGCATCAAAGGAGCAGAAATCATTGCAACTAATACCGATCAACAACATTTAGATATTACTGGTGCAGATCATAAGTACCTTATAGGAAAAGATTGTACGCGTGGACTTGGCTGTGGCGGTTTCCCAACACGGGGAGCAGAAGCTGCACAGGAATCTTTGATCATGATTAAAGATTCATTGAAAGGATCAGACATGGCATTCGTTTGTGCTGGTATGGGTGGAGGAAGTGGAACTGGAGCATCACCTATTGTTGCACAAGTTGCTCGGGACACTGGAGCTATTGTTATTGGAACTGTTACAATGCCGTTTAGTATTGAGCGAGCAAGATGTGATAAAGCAGAGTTTGGCCTTCAACAATTACGTCAAGTATGTGATACTGTTATTGTAATTGATAACAATAGATTAGTTCAGATTGCAGGTAACTTACCTATTCAGCAAGCATTTGCTGTTGCGAACGAATTAATCGCTACCATGATTAAAGGTATTGTTGAAACAATTGCTGTACCTTCTTTAGTAAACTTAGATTATGCAGATGTTAAAGCTATTATGTCAAATGGCGGAGTAGCTGCAATTGGTGTAGGTTCATCTGATACAAATAATCGGGTTGAAGAAGCGGTAAAAGGTGCATTAAGTAATCCTTTACTAGATATTAATTACGAAGGAGCGACGGGTGCATTGATTCATGTAACTGGCGGACCAGACATGACACTTGATGAAGTATCTCAAATTGGTGAGCTCGTAACAGAATCTTTAGATGACGATGCAAATGTTATCTGGGGAGCGCGAGTAGATAATGACATGAAGGGAAAATTAACCGTTATGACAATCATAACTGGCGTAAACTCTCCATGGTTATTAGGAAAAGTTGACCAAAAGAGATCAGAACAAAGAGCGCAGTCCCTAAGTCAAGAACTTGGGATTGAGTTAGTATAAGGGTGCTTTTGCACCTTTTTTTCATACTCAGAGGTCTTGCCCGCCTGTTTCTGTTACACCACCCCCTGTAACATCCATCGGGCAAGATTTTTGTTTTTTTTCTTTATATAAATTTACAATAAAATTACAAATCAATTCTTTTATCAAACGCTTCAGGAACAAATGTTTTAAGATGGGTATCAATCCTTTCTAATTGTGGATTTTTTAAATATCTAGGATAACTTGGATTTTTTCTATCATTTACCCATGCATGATCCCAATATAATGTAGAATTAATCAGTTCTTGCGCAAAATCTTCACCAAACTCTAAACAACCAGTTATTACAACGTCAACATAACTTTGTTCAACTGGTGAATCCTTCGTAGGTAGGATTGATTCTTTTGGAACATAAACCCAAAAATTACCTTCAGGTAATGAATCTTTAAGAACTTCAATATTCTTTGGATCAATTTCAATCCTATTATATCCTTCTTCACGCACATCAAAATCAGCAAATGTTTCTTCATTTACTTCAGTAATAATTCCATTACATACTGAATCGCCATTAAGAATAACTCCTAAAGCATTTCTTTTACGTACTTTGTTATGAAAGTTCCATGCTCTTTGTAATCCATGTACTCGAACAGGTATTGCGTCGCCAGTATTTGCAGTCCTTACTCTACTTTCTGTACTGATTAAACTTCCATACCCAAAAATAAAATTTTTCATATTTGATTTTCTAAATGCCAAACTTTTATAAAATCTTTCGTTCTACCAACATCAATGGCAAAAAAAGATACGAAAGGGATTACTGTAAAGAAAAGTGACAATTTTTCTGAATGGTACACACAAGTTATTCAGAAAGCAGACTTAGCAGATTATACATCTGTGTCAGGATGTATCGCGTACAAGCCCGGTTCGTACGAAATTTGGGAAAAGATAAAAAACGTTACAGATGTAAAGTTTAAACAAATAGGTATTAAGAACTGCTATTTTCCAATATTTATTCCGGAAAGTCTTCTTCAAAAGGAAGCTGACCATATTGAACATTTTTCACCTGAGGTTGCATGGGTAACACATGCAGGCGATACTAAACTTGGTGAAAGATTAGCAATACGGCCAACTTCAGAAACTATCATGTACGAATCGTACTCAAAATGGATACGGTCACATAACGATCTACCTTTACGATTAAATCAATGGAATAATGTTGTCAGGTGGGAATTTAAACATGCAACACCGTTCCTGAGAAGCAGAGAATTTTTATGGAATGAGGGCCATACATGTTTTGCTACACAAAAAGAAGCGGAAGCTGAACAGAAAGATATCCTTGCCATTTATGATACTGTTTGTAGAGATTTGTTAGCCCTTCCATCGCTCATAGGAAGAAAGTCTGAAAAGGAAAAGTTTGCAGGTGCACTATATACAGACTCTTTAGAATTTGTCATGCCGAACGGGAAAGCTATCCAGGGACCTGACTTTCATCATGATGGTCAGAACTTTGCAAAAGTGTTTGATATTACGTTTACAGATAAAAATGGTAAGAAAGAATATGTTTGGCAAAATACATTTGCCATTACAACAAGAATGATTGGCGTCCTGATAGGTATTCATGGCGATGACAAAGGTCTTGTCCTTCCTCCATCACTTGCGTCAACACAGGTTGTTATTGTTCCAATCTTGTTTGATGATAGTAGAGCTAAGGTGTTAAAGGAAGTAGAAAATGTTAAGAAAAAGCTTGAAAAGAAAGGTTTTTCTGTTTATGTTGATGATCGTGAAGGATATTCTCCTGGCTGGAAATTTAATGAATGGGAAGTGAAAGGTATTCCACTTCGAATAGAAATTGGTCCAAAAGATGTTGCAAATAAGAAAGTTATGGTAGCAAGACGAGACACGGGCGAAAAGAAAGCAGTTTCTACGTCTACTGTTGAAAAAGAAGTTGATACTTTACTTCAAAACATGCAAAAAAGTATGTTACAAAAAGCAGAGACAATATTAAAAACCAGCATTGTTGAAGTTAAAACCATGAAAGAAGCAGAAAAACAAATACAAAACAAGAAAATTGTTTTTGCACCATGGTGCTCTACGAAAGAATGTGAAGAACAGTTTAAAGATAAAACGGGTGCCAAATCACTTAACTCACCGTTTAAACAACCTTCTATTTCAGGAAAATGTTTTGCATGTAAAGAAAAGGCAACTACATGGTTCTATTTCGGAAAAAGTTATTAATTTTCTTACTTTTTTTTTCTTAAGTTTCTCCCAAATATCCTTTATACGCATACTTCTTCGTTTGCATATCAAAATATTTCTTAATGATAGCATGTAAGTCCCATACTCTATAATATAATTGATCACCGTACGTACTTTCATAATCTTTTCGCCATACTTTCTGATACCATCCACCTAACTTTGACCCGAATCGTCCCTTGAACCGTTTTTGCCAATCATAAATTAACGTTGGTTGAATCTTAATGTACAATCGTGCATTTGTAAGATCTTTTTTCTTTCCCTCAACATCAACCTGAATTTCTGTAATGTCCCAAGAATGAACAGTAAAAATAATTTTATGGCCAATATAATCAGTAACGTTTTTGGTCATTTCCCACATCCATTCCTGTTCTGCTCCTGATGGAGATGGCACTTTATGCTTGTAATCTTTTTCGTGCCACATATATCCATAATTTTTTGCCCAGTCAATAATCGCTGCATAGAGACCGTCAAAATCGAAAAGTCCTGTGTATCGTAACGTGATAAGCCTAAGTGGATCTGATCCCATAGAAATAAATGATTATTTTCGGTTATATAAATATTGCTACTTCTTCCTAAACCATAACGAGAACGTTTCGTCCTTAACTTTAAAATCTCCAGAAAATGGATATTTATCTGATGGATCATTTTCATCAATGTTAATTTCGACAGCGCCAACCTTTTCTGCAATAGACTTTTTCCATTTGGTAAGCATTTCTTTCATAGCACTATGACATTTAATGTACAATACAATATCATCACTTTTTTGAAATCCAGCTTTTTTTCGCGAAGATTGAATATGTCGCATAACTTCTCGAGAAAAACCTTCTGCTTCAAGTTCATCATTTCGTGCACAATTAACATACACAAATCCATTTTTAATGCCAGATTCTGTGTATCCTTCTGGAACGTCATGTTCAAAAATCAACATTTCTTTTGTAACGTTAACTTTTTCTTTTCCAATCATAAAAGAATATTTACCCTTTGCAAGACTTTGAAGTATAATCTCTGGTTTTTCTGTCCCTACCTTTTTCATAATATCTTTTGACAGTTTTCCATAGACAGGACCTATTTTTGAAGAATCAGGTTTAATTGTAACAGAAACGCCCGGAAGGCTATCAACAATTCGAACAGATTTAGCATTTGTCTGTTGCATAATAATCATTTTTAACTTTTTGACAGATCGAACTACATTTTTATCAGTACTTGCAACAACAATTTCTTGTACTGGCCACCGTAATCCTAACTTTGCTTTTTCTCTTGCACTTAGTGCTGCTTGAATAACTTGTTTCATACTATCAACATTTTGTTCCAATTGCGTATTGATATTCTTTTTATTATATTTTGGCCAACCATAATGGCTAATACTCTCTTCTTTAAGTTTAAATTCATCTTTACAATTCAAATATATCGCTTCGCTAATAAACGGAGAAATGATAGTAAACATTTTAAGGAATTCTAATAACACATGAGATATTGTATACATGACACTCTTTTTCTCTTCCGCACTTCCAATCGCAGCTTTATCTCGTATCAATTGGATATATGTTCTACTTAACTCTAAGAATAATTCTTCCAATTGTGGAATAGTTTCGTCTAAACGATAAGAATCAAACAATTCTTCACATTTTTTAATAGTTGAATGTAGTTTTGAAATTATATATTCTTCTTCAACACCCATTTTTGTTGGTTTAATCTTGAATGGATTAATATCATTCTCATGTGCCATGTTTATTAAAAACTTATGAACGTTCCATAAAATTTGTAAATATCGTCCTCGTAACGCTGCTTCGTCCCAACTGAACCGTATGTCCTGTCCAGCATTTGTTTGACATAAATAATATCGTAACACGTCTGCACCATACTTTTCAATCATTTCGTCAGGTGCAATAATGTTACCAATAGATTTACTCATCTTTTCACCGTCTATGTCACGTAACATACCATGCATGTACACATTTTTGTAACAGTTCTTACCAAATCCCAGCTGTGAACAGATAGACGCCATACTGAACCATAATCGTACCTGTTCCGTAGCCTCGAGGATTAAATCTGCTGGAAAATGTTTCTTTAAATAATCTTCACGTTGTGGATAATAATAACAGTTCCATGCAGCTGTTCCTGCATCAATCCATACGTCAAGAATGTCAGGAATACGTGTCATTGTTCCTTTTCCACATGAACATTGCCATGTAACTTTGTCAATCCACGGTTTGTGTAAATTATCTGGAACCTTTCCTGCTTTATGTTTCAATTCTGTAATAGATCCAATAACATCAATCTCTTCACATTTACTACATTTCCAAATTGGTACGGGAGTACCCCAATACCGTTGCCGTGTGATAGAATTATCTCTTAAATTATTTGTCCATGAATCAAACGCCTGCGTTTTTGGTGTCCAATGAACTTTCGCGTTTTCTTTAACCATAGCACTTTTTAAATCTTCAATCTTGAAAAACCACTGTTTTGTAGTTTTAAATATGACTGGATTATGACATCGCCAACATGTTGGATATTCGTGTTCAACTTGTGTTGTTGCAATAAGTGTATCAGATTCTTTTAATTCTTTAATGAACTTCTTATCATCTTTCTTTGCAACTAATCCTGCAAATTTCTTACCAGTTTCTTCTGAAAATTCTCCTCGTTCATTTAATGTATTGAACGGTGGAATTCCATATTGTTTTCCTACTTCTTGATCTTCAGGTCCGCATCCTGGAGCACAATGAACAAGGCCTGAACCAGCAGAAAAATCTACATATTGTTCAGATAAAATTACTGTATGAACATTAGGATGACCTTTTTTCAACTGTTTATGTGCAGGAATATCATGTTCCCATGGATGTGTATATTCCATCCCTTCAAGCGTTTTTCCTTTAAACTCGTCAACGATCTTTAATTTTTTACCAACAACTGATTGTACAAGTGGACCGACTAAACCCTTTCCAATGATCCATATTTCATCTTCGACCTGTGCTTTAACATAATCCAATCCAGGATTTACCATGATTGCCAGGTTGAACGGAATTGTCCATGGTGTTGTTGTCCAGATAATCAAGAATTCATTTTTAGTTCCCTTAACTTTAAATTTTAAAAATATTGATTCTTCACGCAATTCTTTATACTCACATTCATGTTTGGCAACAGCAGTTTCACAATCACCACACCATGTCATAACTTTTTCTCCCAAATATAATCTTTTTTTCTTGTGAGCTTCTTTAATCATCCACCATTCTCCTTCCATATACTCGTTCGTAAGTGCCATGTAGGAATCTGAATAATCTAACGTCACGCCCATCCGTTTAAAGTCGGTAGTCATCTGGTCGCCCATCTTTAAACAAAATGCCATACATTCCTTAATGAACTTTCCAACACCAAACTTTTCAATATCATCTTTATTTTCAAGTTTATGTTTAGCCATAACTTTGTGTGCCGTTGGCAAACCGTGAACATCGTACCCATTTCTGTCCCAAACATCAAATCCCTGACTTCGTTTGTATCGAAGTGCAATATCTTTCAGTGACGTATTCCATGCAGTTCCCAAATGTACCTTACCAGACGTGTACGGCGGTCCCTGTAAAAATGTAAATGGCTTACCAGATTTATTCTTTTTCCGCAGTTTTTCAACAGTTTTATGCTCGTTCCAATACTTAATAATTGCCGGTTCAAGTTCTGCATGAATGTACTGTTCAAATTTCATTACTAGAATGTATTATAGAGGTATTTAAAAAGATTGTTGTATAGAACTCATTTCAGTAATAGAACGTTTCCTCTTCCCTTCTTAACTTTCTCTACAATACCTTTATGTTCAAGTTCCTTTACTATTAAACTAACTTTAGCTTCAGATAAGTATAACATCTCCTTTCGTAACTTCTTTTGCGATATTCTTCCATCATGTTTCTTAATAATTTCTATAGTATCATCGATATATTTTGGTTCATCAGCAATGTCTTGTTTATGTTCTTTTCGACTTTTATTCTTTTCAACTGCAAAATTCTTTCTGAACTTTCGTAGGGGACCATATTTCATTCTTTTCTTACTAAATCGCCATAGTAAGAATATTAATATTGCACATAATAAAATGTATCTCCATAATGAATATCCTTCTTCTACACCTTCTTCAGTATCTTGCCAGAGTGTATCAAATTTTTCTTCAGTATCTTGCCATAATAGGTCCTCTTCAACGAATGATGGTAATAAGAATATGTCATATATTTGTCTATTTTCATCTATTATTACTATCAGTTCTTCAGTTTTGACAAGACCTTTCTGTGCTATTAACGTATATTCTCCTATGGGGAGATCAAACGCATATGTTCCATCTTTTGAGAGGTATTTCTGGTTATGTACTTCAAGTAGAACGTCATTTTCTAGTGTTAATTGTGAATTGTAGATGGATCCTTCTAACGTAGCTGCCTGTACAAATGGGATAAAAATACACATGGCTATAATAAGGAATTTCCAGTTCATATCGTTAATAAATTATGTAAAACTATAAAAGAATATCGCAACTAGGTCGTTCACCACTTCAAAATGCTAAACCTACCGAAACATTTAAATAAGAACCCCTCTTCACGAGTAGTAAACATCTATCACCTCTTTTTCCCCATGCAGACTTTCGGGTCTGCAAGGGGTTTATATTCATTTTCTTCGTTCAAACAGAACTACAAGTATAGTAACCAATACTCCTAAAACAAAGCCTAAACCGCCAAATAGCCATTCACTAGGAATATTTATAGAATTAAATTCTAAAAAGGTTTCTTTCTCAGAAAAGTACATACTTAATTCGCTCATCTCTAACGCATACTCCATATATACAAGCGCTGTATATGGTTCTTGTTCTTGAAGGGACTGCGCATACTCATAATAAGAAAATCCTAATATTGGGAAGATACCTTCAGCACTATTTTCAGATATTACTCTTTCTGTCGCTCTTTTTTTACTTTCAAAAAATGGAAGAATGGCATCTTCTTGTAATCCAAGAGAACTTACTACGGCATTTGCATCAGCTTTTGCTTGTGATGCTGTAATTAAACATAATTCAAACTCACTATTGTTTTGTGCTTGATGTGCTAATTCTATCTTTTCTTGAATATTTCTAGTTAAACCTGGTAAGATAAACAGGTCAATATATTGATGACGTTGTTCCGCTTCAGATATTTTTTGAATACATGAATCTTCTAATTTTTCTTTATTAAGGATAAACCTCTTACCTTCCATTGTAAAGAATTGCATCCATGATAAAGCTGAGAAAAAACGTTCTTCTGCGTACGCTAACACATTTGCAGAATCTATATCCTCATCTTCTTTAAACAACTTAATTTGTTCTTTAACATCATTAATACGTTCCTTTACAATCATAAATACTTGTAAATCTGTAATTGTTTCAATCGGTTCTTGTTCAATCTTCGTTTCAAGTGCGAGTATTTTCCTTTCAAGAACTGTAAATAAAGAATGAATGTTGGTAGGTGTTATCTCTTTTGATTTATAGTATTCTTGCCTCAATTCTATATTTGTACCAAAACAAAAACTTGCTGCAGAATATAAATCGTTTTTCTGTGTTGCATTTGCTGCACGATCTTTTCGTGTTTGAACACTCTCAATAACATCTTCTGAAAGAATTATTCCAGTTCCTCGTAATTCTTTTTCAATACTGTCTGACCTACTACATAAAACGTTCTTAAGACCTTTCATAATGGTAGTATACTCTTCATTTTCTGTAATTATATACTCCTTATGATTAAGGTTCATTCCTGTTAATTGAAATACAACATCGTCAAGTTCCAGAACTTCTTGGACGTCAAGACTTAAGTTTGTTTTTCCATATTCAACAAGATCAGTTTCGTTCAACGATGTACCATGAGCTATCAACACTTTCTTTAATCCAGCATTTGATGCTGCTTCCAACTTTTCTTTAACACCGCCAACAGCTCCTACTATTCCTCCAGAATTTATTGTTCCTGTAATTGCAATATCTTTATTATAATCTAAATTCAAAATTGCAATTGTTGTAAGGGCAGCAATGGCTGCACCTGCACTTGGTCCGCCAATAATGTTAGACTTTGCTTTGATAGTATAGATAAAATCGTGTTTTCTACAATCTAGTTTGAAATGTTTACATGCAATTTCCTTTGCAAACCGTGTTGATATTTGTGTATCTACTTTAGTTGCAGGAAATGTGTCTAAAAAAACTCTTCCCGTTCCGTCTTTTAACTCTAAGTATAAGTCTGCATCACTTCCTTCATAATGGTCGCCCACTTCTTGCACCGCAAGAAGTTTTATATGGTACTGTTCAGGTTGTGCTGAGACGAGTAATGGTAATATCATGAGTGCAAGAATTATTGTTATTACTATTATACCCCTATTCATAATTTTGTATAAATTGAAGTTGGTTATAAATGTTGGGGTGGTTCTTTTCAAAGCAATATTTAATGTAACATCTTCCTCAAACACAAACATTTTAATACATATAACCATTACTACGCTAAAAGGGGTAATAATGAAAAAGAGACGGCCAAAGATAGGATTAGCGTTAGGTGCAGGCGGTGCACGAGGATTTACACATATAGGTGTTCTAAAAGTTCTTGAAAAAAACAAAATATTTCCAGATTATATTGCAGGAACGTCTATGGGTGCCGTAATGGCAGCAGCGTACGCAGCAGGAAGGTCAACAAAAGATATTGAAAGTATTGTCATGCATACTGATTGGAGAAAAATTGTAGATTTTACAATACCTAAAGCTGGTATCATTCGTGGAAAAAGGGTTAAGAAACGTATACGTCATCTTGTGTTCGATACAGATTTTAAAGATTTAAAAATCCCTCTAAAGGTTGTTGCATACAATTTAACGAAAGAAGAACGAGTCATCTTTTCAAAGGGAGATGTCACGGAAGCTGTACGAGCATCAATTTCTATTCCAGGAATATTTAAACCTGTAATAATTGGAAAGCAAAAATATGTTGATGGAGCTTTAGCCGATCCAACACCATTCGATGTTGTACGAGAAATGGGTGCCGACATTGTCATTGCAGTTGACCTCTTCTCAAAAATCAAATCCAGACATGGGCCGGTTGTTAAAAAAGGCAACCTTTTCGATGATCTTAAGAAAAAATTTATTGCGGAAGAATTACGTCTTACAAAGGACCTTATTTTTCCTGAACGATGGCCAAGTTTCCTTCGACGAATTTTTATGTGGACATTTGATAAGTTTCTGTACCCAGCAAAAGTTCTTCGAATAATGGCTGGAAAAGAACGGCTTCCTATAACAAAAGTACTTGACTCAACAATTAACATTCTTACAAATAATCTTGCACGAGAACGTCTTGAACATGGAAACATTGACATCATTGTAAAACCATCTTTTGGAAAGTTGGGCTGGTCAGATTTTGATAAAGCGTCACGTTTTGTCAAACGTGGTGAGTATGCAATGAGGGTCCAGATAAAACAGTTAAAGAAATTAATTAGAAATCATTGAACTTTAATATCTTTCATATCTTTATACTTAACATGTTCTTTCTTTCCAGTTTTTTTATCTTGTAACATAATATCCTTTCCTATGGTCTTTACTGTATGTTCTTCTCCTTTATACATAACAACATCATTCTTCTTGAACGGAATGCCTCTAAATAATACAGTTACACGATATATTTCCTTTCCACTTTTACGGCCGAAAAGACTTGCAGTGATAACTGTCTGGCCGCCGAACTTTTTCTGTAACTTTGATCCTAGGGCCCGTGCAAAATTATTATCTGAAAGAAAATAATCAACTCCACTTTTAATTTTTTTAGTTTTAGTAATGTGGACACGAGCTTTTGTAACTTCTTCTTGTACAAAATCAATCACATTTTCTGTAACGTCACGTAACTGAAGAACAGCTTCATAATAATTTGGATGTTTTCCTGCAATAGATCGTACCATAATGTATAAGAATATTATTCTGTTTAAAATGCTTTTGTTTCAAAAAGTTTATATTGTTTAACTGCTTGGAAGTTTGAATGGATGAGCAGATAGGTTTTAGAGATGATCTTTGTAACGTCAAATATAGATTTTTAGGTGTACAATATAATTGTACTATTGTTGCAAGCGCTTGTTGTAATGTTGATACAGGAACTATTGAAGGAAAACTATATGTCCAAGCATTACCTAAACTAACAAAAAGAAAATCTTTTCATCGTATGGTAGGAAGAACGCTGCTTCCTCGTGGAGATGTTGGATCTTTCAAAAAAACCACAGACTCTTCTTCTTCTCTTCTTCTTGATGATAGGCATATTTCTCTCATCAGAAACATGTTTAATGAGGGCGACGATCTTGTCAGTATTGTTGGCAAAAGGTTATCAGTTTTTTATGATAATATAGATAAATATGTTACAAATAAAATTCTCCAAAAAGTATAATTTTCAATACTTTTTTAAAAACGTAGCAAAAACATCATTCTATGGTTTCCAAAGACATTATTGAAGAAATGGAAAAGCAACAGTATCGGTTTGTTGGTAGTCATAGTGCTGTTAAGGTATGTGGTTGGACACGTAACATGATCAATGATAAAGGAAGCTGTTACAAACACAAATTTTATGGGATACAAAGTAATAAATGTATGCAAATGACAACGTGTTTAAGTTGTGCAAATAGATGTTTGTTCTGTTGGCGAGGTCATAAAGAACCGGTAAGTAAAGAATGGAATGGTACTATTGACAATCCAGAATTCATTCTTACAAAAAGTCTTGAAGCACATCATAAATTGTTAGTTGGATTCAAGGGATCTGATAAAGCTGTTAAGTATAACGAATCAACAGAAGTTAAACATGTTGCTTTATCATTAACGGGAGAACCAATTATTTATCCTAAGATTAACGAGTTTATTGATTTATGTTCACAGAAGGGAATATCAACATTCTTGGTAACTAATGCACAGTATCCTGAACATATTAAAAGTCTTAATAGAGTCACACAGTTATACCTTAGTGTTGACGCTCCTACGAAAGAATTGTTGCAAAAGATTGACGTACCATTATTTGCCGATTATTGGAAACGGTTATTATTATCATTACAATATCTTTCACAGAAGGAAGAGAGAACATGTATTCGACTAACAGTCATCAAAAACATTAATGATACGAATCATAAAGAATATGCGAATCTCATAACACAAGGTAATCCAGATTTTATTGAAGTAAAAGCGTACATGCATGTTGGTTCATCTCGCGACTATTTAGAACGAGAAAACATGCCATTACATGAAAATGTAGTTACATTTTCTCGAGAATTAGCGAAACATTTACCAGACTATGAATTAATGTCTGAACATATTCCATCACGTGTAGTTTTATTTGCAAAGAAGAAGTTTCTAAAAGATGATGGATGGCATACATGGATAGATTTTACCAATCCAAAAAATCTGGTAAAGACGCCAGTAACAGGTATTAGTGGAAAGGGGACATTAGATTGATTTATCGTGAAGAAACAAGTTTCTGATGAATTTTGTATAATCCTGACGAAAGTAAGTCTGCACTCGCATTAATATATTCAATGTTTAAATTTGGATGTTGTGGGACTGTATCTAAACACACAACTTTATCAATATACGATCTTTCATTTGCTTTATCATGTTGTTGAGGCATTGTAACTGCATGACTTGTCCATAATTCTACTCGTACATTTTCTCCACCACACTTTTTTATCCATTGAGCTTTTCCATTAGCAGTTCCAAGACTTGCTGCCATATCATCAATTATAACATACGTACCCTGTGGATCAATAGAATCTTGTTGAATTTGGCTAAAAGGTTGTTCTAAAGTAGTTTTGTCATCATAAGAAACTCTATCTGAACTGAAGTATAAGAGAAGGCCATAAAATTCTTCTGGTTCAAGTTCAGGGAACGCCCTTTCAACAAAGTTTTCACACCTTTTCTCAGTACCTTCATCAACAACAACCACATATAAATGTCCATTGTTTTCACGTTTAAGTTTTTTACATCTTTCTTGATAAGGACGGCATCGCCTAAGAACTTCTTTTGCTCTTTCTCCTGAAAGTCCTAATTTATATGGGTTAATTCCTCTACTTGATTGAAATGGGTTAATTGCATGAAAATCTATTCCTGCATCTTCAGCTTCTTGTGCAGCTTTTATTGAATGTGGATCAATGGCTAACATTGCACTTAATCCACCCCTTTGAAAGTCATGTATCATTCGATGTAAGGAATCAAATTGATAGAATCCTCTTTTTCTATATTTATCAACACTATGTGATCTGACATAAGGTGGATATGGGGACACCAGTGTTCTTTGTAACGTATCTGTGTTTTTTAATAAGTCAAGAAATCCTCTTACTGTTGCAATATGATCATTAACTGATACCCTTTGTGTATCTCTCTCTGAAATTAAACGATTTGGCGTAAGTAAATGTTCAAATAAAGCAACATGCTTCCCCCTTATAACATCAAATAGTTGGTTTCTTCCAATATCCGTTTGAACTTCTGCATCTGCAAAGAAGTCACATACTAAGGGATGTTTATGATCTTTTGGAGTACCCTTCGGTATTTCTCTCTTTAATTTTGGAACTAACAATTCAACTTGATCTTCTAACCCATAATCTCTTTTTAGAATTCTAAATGTTTCTGAAGCTAAATCTGTGGTCTCATGTCCTGAACATGGTACTAAAAGAAGTTTTGTTTGGCTCGCCATTTAGTTCTTAGTATACAGAATTCTTTATTATCCTTTTCTCAAATCCATTATACCTATTGGAGTACATAATTCAAACAAAAACCTTATAAATCACTATTCTTCTTATAGATGAATGACATTAACAACACAAGAAAAAGCGGTAGTGAAAGCGTTAGTAGAGAAAGAACTTGCAGATATTAAAAAATTGGGAGATTCATTTGACATTGTTAACTCTCCTTTCCTAAGCAGCATTTCTCGAACGAAAGATATGGACATTGAGTTTCTTAAAACTGAAACACTTTACATTAAGTTTTTAGAAGACTTGATACAAAAACTGTAAATATAAAAACTGTAAAATGGCTGACGAAGAACAAATGAAACAATTGTTCATGCAATTTCAAACATTGCAACAGAACATTGAACAATTAACGGAACATGTACAAAAATTGCATCAACAAAATGCTGAGATAGAAGAATCTGTTACCGCATTAAAAGAATTTTCTGAAACGCCAAAAGATACAGACGTCTTTGCGCCAATAGCAAACGGAATATTCATCAAAGGTAAAGTTGTTGATAATCAAAAGTTGTTGGTTAATGTAGGTGCAGATACAATTGTTGAGAAATCTGTTGATGATGTTACTGGCATGCTTGCAAAACATCAACATAGTATGGCAGAGAACATTCTGCAAGCAGAATCATTATTACAAAATTTTGAAGAACAAGCAATGAAAATTTATCAAGAAGTAGAAAAAGAACACGCAGCGTGAATATATTATGTTTGGAAAATTAAAAGATAAACTGAAAGGCGCACTGAACGTCTTTTCTAAGAAAGCAGAGGAAGAAGCTGACGTAGAAGAAACTGTAGAAGAAGTTGTTGAAGAGAAAGAAGTTGTTAAAGAAGTTCCTAAGAAAGAAAAGAAGGTTGTTGAAAAACCTGTAAAAGAGATAATTTCAGAAGAAAAAGAGATTAAAGAAATTAAAAAAGCGAAAGTCGTCAAAGAGAAAAAGAATGAAGAAAAAGAAATTATTGAAGAACCTCAAGAAATTAAAAAAGAAATAAAAGAAACAAAAAAGGAAGTTATTCTTGACGAGAAAAAAGAAAAAACAATTGAGAAAGAACCTGAATTTATTGATGAAGTAAAAGAGAAAAAAGAAGTTATTGAAGAACCTCAAGAAGAACCAGAAAAGAAAGGTTTTTTCAAGAAATTATTTACAAAGGAAAAAGGTATTGAGGAAGATAAACAAGAAATACAAGAAGAACCGAAAGAAGAAAAGAAATCTATTTTAGGAAAGGTTAAACAATCATTTACAACAAAAACCATAAGCGCAGACAAATTCGATGAATTGTTCTGGAATTTAGAAGTTGTATTACTTGAAAATAATGTATCTGTTGAAGTTATTGATAAAATTAAAGATGATCTTAAAGAAGAGTTGGTTAACAAACCTCTACCAAGAGACGTTCCAAAGAAAATAGAAACAACGTTACAGAATACCCTTAAAGAAATCTTATCTTCAGAGAAAATAGACTTAATTGAAAAAGCAAAAAGTAAAAAACCACTTGTCATTACATTCTTTGGAATTAATGGAACTGGAAAAACAACGTCCATTGCAAAGTTAACACATTATTTTCAGAAACATAACCTTTCAGTTGTCCTTGCAGCATGTGATACGTTCCGAGCAGCAGCAATTCAACAGTTGGAAGAACATGCAGTTAAACTAGGAGTTAAGATAATCAAACATGATTATGGGTCAGATGCAGCAGCTGTTGCGTTTGACGCTGTTAAATATGCAGAAAAGAATGGTGTTGATGTTGTTATGGTTGATACGGCAGGACGCTTACATTCAAATACCAATTTAATGGCAGAATTAGAAAAAATAATTCGTGTAACAAAACCTGACGTAAAGATTTTTGTTGGTGAATCTATAACGGGAAATGATTGTATTGAACAAGCAAAGAAATTTAACGAACTTGTAGAAATGGACGGTGCAATCTTAACAAAAGCTGATGTTGATGAAAAGGGTGGTGCACCATTATCAATTTCGTACACTATTAAAAAACCAATTTTATTTTTGGGTGTTGGTCAAGAATATAAAGATCTTGAAGAGTTTGATGCAGATAAAATAATGACTCATCTTGGTTTTTGAAATGGAAATTATAAAAGAAAGAAAAGATAATTCTTATTGTATACGTATCTCTGCTAAAAAAGATGGAAAAGAAGTTGGATCTGTACATTTATACATTATCACAAACGATTTTCATAAAGAACCGTACGGCTTAATTGAATATTTAATTGTTGATGAAAATCATCGTCAGCAGGGAATTGGTTCTGAGTTAATTACATCAGTCATTGAAGAAGCAACAAAACAGGGTTGTTACAAACTATTAGGTCAAAGTCGTCATTCTCGGCCGAAAGTTCATGCACTATATGAAAAGTTTGGTTTTACAAATCATGGACTTAATTTTAGAATGGATCTAAGTGGACCAATTGGAAGAGATTCCCATACAAATTGATAGACCCTATCATATTTATCTAATTGACTTTGTGCAATGTTCATTTCTTCTTTAGAAAATGCTCCATATCTGTACAGTAACATTATTTTTTTCTTTACTCTTCCAATTTCGGTAACGGGAACTTTTTCAAGTTCTTCCATAATTTCTTCATCTGTTCCAGTTTTCATAATGTACACAAATTCAATGTCCCTTGCAACATTTTCATCTATACTTTCAGTTCCATAACAACTGACAGCTGCCAAATCTCTTTGTCGTGATATACATACTTCAGCAGGAAGTGATTTTTCTTCTTTTTCAGTTAAGGGCAAGTATCCCTGCCCCGTAATCTCTACATATTCTGTAGCAAATTCTCCTTTGTTTGAAAGATGCATGTACCATAAATGTCCCATTTCATGAATTATTGTACTGGCGTCATATTTTACATTTGCTCCATTTCTTTCATAAAGAAATATTTTCCGACCATCCTCATACGCTTCTCCTACTACAAATTTATCAGTTTCAGCAATTACAAACTCATTAACACATTCATTTCGTATTGTATTATAATGGTCCCAGTTTGATCGAGCAATAGTATCTTGTTCAAAAAAATGGTGTAACGGATCATTAAAAATAATCCCTATTGATTGAAATTGCAATGATGGACTTTCAACTTTACGTTCAAGATTTTCATGTGTTTGAACTTCTTGTGAAGGAAAATTTTCTGTTCCACTACACGTACCTAGCCCTATTGCAATAGCCACTAACGATTCAGCAATTTTTCGTACTAGTCCTTTCATTACAATATAAATTGGCAAATTTTTGATTATAAACGTTCTGACACATTTACATCACTTTGAAATTAGTATGACAAAAAAAGTGTACTTTTCCCAAACTTTTTTAAATTAGCAAATTCAAAATAATTGAAATGACAACATTTTATTTCAAAACGTATGGGTGCTCAGCAAATCAAGTGGACTCTGAACAAATGGCCGGCCTCCTACAAAAAGCACAGTTCGTTCCATCTGAAACAATAGATGATGCAGACATTGTCATTTTTAACAGTTGTACAGTTAAAGGACCATCAGAAACACAGTTCTTTAAAGATATCGAAGAGTTCAGAAAAGAACATCCGTACAAAATTTGTATTGTTGCTGGGTGTATTGCTCAAACAGATTCACATAATCCTCTTTTGAAAGATATTTCTTGTATTGGAACAAAACAAATTCATCGTGTTGTCGAGGTTGTTGAGGAATCATTGAATGATAATATTATTAAGATGTTAGAACTTGACGAAATGCCACCGCTTAACCTTCCACGTATACGAAAAAATCCCGTTATAGAAATCATTCCTATTAGTCGTGGGTGCATGGGTGCGTGTACATTCTGTAAAACGAAAGCTGCTCGAAAGAACCTTGTATCTTATCCAATACAGGATATAGTAAAAGAAGCAAGAAAAGCTGTTCATGAGGGAGTTAAAGAGTTATGGTTAACTGCACAAGATACGTTTTGTTACGGTTTTGATATCGAAACAGATCTACCAACATTATTAGAAAAACTTGTACAACTACCTGGCGATTTTAAAATACGTATTGGCATGGGTAATCCTAACCATATTCCCAAAATTGGCGATAGACTTCTTGAAATGTATAAACATCCTAAAGTCTTTAAGTTTGTCCATTTGCCATTACAAGCGGGCGACGATATGATATTAAAGGAAATGAAACGCAAATACACGTTGAAAGATTATTTTACAATAATTAAACATTTTAAAACTCATTTTCCACAAATTAATATCATGACAGACATTATTGTTGGGTATCCAACAGAAAAGGAAGAACAGTATTGGGGTACGTTGGAAGCAGTTAGAAAATTAATGCCAGATTCATGTAACATTTCACGATTTTGGCCACGGCCTGGAACGCCAGCAGCGTCTTTGAAACCACTTCAGGGAGATGATGTTAAACGCCGGTCACGAGTTTTAACAGGAATTTTTGAAAATATTTCCACGTTACAAAATGAAAAGTGGATTGGGTGGGAAGGTTCTATAATTGTTGATGAAAAGGGTAAAGAAGAAAAGCAATGGATTGGAAGAAATGATCATTATAAGCCAGTTATTGTTGAGGGCGACTTCAAACTAGGCGATGTTGTTAATGTAAAGATTGTAAAATCTGGTATGTTTGATTTGAGGGGCGATGTTTTACATTGATTATTATCCGAAACGCTTAAAAATTACATAACTCATTCTATCATTTATGAAAGCAAAAGAGCTCAAAAAGAAGTATTTAGATTTTTTTAAAAGTAAAGGTCATGCAATTATTCCATCTGCACCCCTTATACCTGAACATGATCCGTCTGTCTTGTTTACGACTGCAGGTATGCACCCATTAGTACCATTTCTTGTCGGTCAGGTACATCCGCTTGGAAATAAAGTTGCAAGTGTCCAGAAATGTATGAGGACCGGAGATATTGATGAGGTCGGTGATAGTACTCATAACACTTTTTTTGAAATGTTAGGAAATTGGAGCTTTGGAGATTATTTCAAAGAAGAGGCCATTGCAATGAGTTTTGAGTTCCTTACACGGGTTCTAAAGATTCCTTTATCACATCTTGCAGTAACATGTTTTATTGGTGATGAAGATGCACCCCGAGATGAAACCTCTGCAACAAAATGGAAACAGTTAGGTATTTCAACAGAACGAATTGCTTTCTTAGATAAAGAAGATAATTGGTGGGGTCCAGCAGGAAGTACTGGTCCGTGCGGTCCTGACTCAGAAATGTTTTATTGGGTTGGAAAAGATAAACCACCGAAAGAGTTTGATACGGATGATGATAGGTGGGTAGAAATATGGAACGATGTTTTCATGGAATATAATAAAACTCAAGAAGGAAAGTACGTTCCATTATCACAGAAAAATGTTGATACTGGTTTGGGCGTTGAAAGAGTGACTGCTATCTTGCAAGGAAAGGACGAAATTTATCAAACAGAATTATTTTTGCCGATTATTAGGGATATAGAAAGAATAACAAAAAAGAAATATGAAGATAATACAAAAGCAATGAGAATCATTGCTGATCATATGCGTGCTTCAGTTTTTATCTTAGGGGATGAACGTGGCGCTGTTCCGTCTAACGTTGACCAAGGATATATCTTAAGAAGGTTCATTAGGCGAGCTATCAGACATCTTAAATCATTAGGTGTTAAAGATATTAACACATCTATCTTTGCAGAAAAGATCATTGATATGTATAAAGATGAATATCCTCTTCTGGAAGAAAAACGGAATTTCATTCTGGATGAACTACATAAAGAAGAAGAAAGATTTACTAAAACTCTTGAAATGGGTTTACGAAAGTTTGAAACTATGACAGCAGTGTCAGATACAATTAGTGGAAAAGATGCATTCTTATTATTTCAATCATACGGTTTTCCTATAGAAATGACACGTGAACTTGCAGAGGAGAAAGGGGTAAGTGTTGCCGAATCTGCGTTTGCTGTAGAATTTGAAAAACATCAAGAATTGTCAAGAGTAGGTGCTGAAAAGAAGTTTAAGGGTGGATTAAGCGATGCTTCTGAAGAAACTACACGATTACATACTGCAACACATTTGTTGAATGAAGCGTTAAAAACTGTATAGAAGACAGACATACGACAAAAAGGAAGTAACATCACTGCTGAACGTTTACGGTTTGATTTCAATTTTGATAGGAAATTAACGTCTGAAGAATTGCAAGCTGTTGAGGATGAAGTTAATAGGGTTATTCAATTACAATTAGATGTTGAACGAGAAGAAATGTCTCTTGAAGATGCACTTGCATCTGGTGCACATGGCGAGTTTGGCGCAAAATATCCTGCAAAAGTATCTGTATATTCTGTTGGAGACTATTCAAAAGAGATTTGTATGGGTCCTCATGTAAAAAACACGTCTGAGTTAGGAACGTTTAAGATTAAGAAGGAACAAAGTATTTCTGCTGGTACAAGAAGGATTAAAGCTGTTCTTTTACCAATTTAGTTTATCTCTAAAATCTTCAATGTAGACTTTTATGTCTATTATTGTTTATTTTTCGAGAGTTTTTCTATATTCACGTAAATACCGTCTATTCTTTGCATTTTCTAATTGAAATTCTAATTCAGATGCTGCTGTTCCCATTCCCGCACTTACTAATCTAGTAATACCATATCCTATTGTGCCCATTACCGATGCTGCAACTCCGATAGTTGCTATTTGCTGGCCAATATCAATATATTTATGGTCCCACATTGACATTGTTGTAGCAGCGGCTGTTGCAACTCCCCCTACTAGTGCAGGGTACTTACTTAACAAAGCTTTTGAAATTTTATCACATATTGTCATTTTTCCCTCCAACAACTTGGGGCTACTAATGCTGCCAATGTTGTTATTGTAACTAATTTATTTTTCATATTTTTCCCTTGTTATTTATTGCAGAAAGTCAAAGTTATATCCAACTGGTTTCATTCTACGTGCATATTCACCTATTCTCCATGCTCTTGGTAATTGTTGTATCTTTGTTAAATCGAGTATTTGGTCAATTGAATTTCCATTTATTTCTGAGAGTGCTGAATCTTCAAATCCTTTTACAACAATTCGATCTTCTGGTTTAACATCTTTTTGAATGTCGCTCCACATATATTCGATGGCTCTGCTAAATGAATGGTTATCTAGATGAACAACTCCTTTTCTACTTTCTACTTTTGAATCTTTCTGGAGTGCATTATTACAAATAACATAACATAAACATGGAGTTCCCTTAGGTTCGGCAATACTCATCAATATTTTTACATCACTCATTGTAAAATCTTCAATTTATTTTTTACCTCATAAATGTTTCTTTAAAAAATTAAAGTTCTACCGAAAAATATATATACCTCATTATGTAATACTAACATATGGTCACAAATTCTTTGGGTTCGTTTAATCAACTTCAGGATGTGTATCCTAAAATAGATTTAAAGAATAAGAAATTAATCTCTCACTTATTGAAAAATTCACGTCAAAGCTTTTCTGGCATGGGTAAAAACATTGCATTATCAAAAGAATCAGTATTGTATCGTTTTAACCAATTGAAACAGAAAAATATTCTCTTAAAAACATACGCGCAAGTTGATTATGTTGCATTTGGCTATGATATGTTTCACATCCTTTTACTTTTAGATGAAAAAGATAAGATTATGAAGCAGAGTTTATTTTCTTCAATAAAAAATCACCCTCAAGTTATACAATTAATAGAGTATAGTGGGAACTGGGATATTGAGATTATTGTTATTGCAAAGAATTTACCTGATTTTGATTTACTTTGCGAAGAACTATTAGAATCTCATGAGACTATTATTCTAAAAAAAGAACGTGAAGCAGTTATTGCATCAATCATTAATAATTCTTTTCCAGAGTTTAAAGTTATTAAAAAAAAGGGGTCATTAAAAAAATCTTCTTCAATAGTTAAGAAATATGATTCTATTGACAAAAAAATCTTAGCTTTGTTAAATGGAGATGCTAGAACTTCGACGTATTCTATTGCTCCACATGTTGGTTTGAGCGCAGATGCAGTTGGAATTAGAATAAAAAAGATGGTTGCATCATCCATTATTTTGAATTATACCTCACACTTGAATTTTTCAGCATTTGGCTATCAAGGTTATGTCTTTACTTTTAGAACTGGAAGTTTGAGTAAAGAAGAAGAGCGTCAAATATTTTATTATTGTCAAAATAAATCTGAAGTTTTATCTGTTAAAAGGTTACTTGGGACTTGGGACATTAAAATGTTGGTTGTAGTGCAAAACCCTACTCAATTGCACAAGTTAATTCTTAGTTTTAAGAAAGATCTGAATGTTGTTATTAAGTCGTATCAAACTTGGATTCTCTTTAAAGAACATTATTTTAACTCGTTTCCTAAAATATTGTTAAAAGAATAAAATGGTGCGATGGCCGAGACTCGAACTCGGGTCGCAGCGTCTTTGCATAGCGAAGATCTTCGAAATTTAGATTTCTGCTATTGGCAACGCCGCATACTAACCACTATACTACCACCGCATTACAAAATACAAAAAAGAAAGTTCTTAATAAAGTTTTTGTATAAAAGAAAAAATAAAAATAAAAAATACATTTATTTTCGTGCAAACACAAATACTGCTCTAAGCGCAACGATAATGGTTGCAGGGACGAACAATGTTAAAATTCCACGAAGAATGTTTCCTATTACTGGAGCAACTGCATCAAATACACCTACTTGTACGCCTAAGAACGATACAAGTACAAGTACAGTTCCGCTTGTAAGGAATCCTGTTACTTCTCGCACGCTAATATTTAACAATCCTACAACAATACCTAATAAGAAGACAACCCATAAAATTGTAGTTTGATATGGTCCCGTATATCCTAATCCTAAAAGAACAGCTAATATTACACCAATAAGAAATGACCAACTTCCAATAAGATTTCTATTCATTATGGGACTTTTCTTTTTTGCCATGTGTACTATCACCTCATTTTAATGTTAGAATGAATATGTTAGGGTATATATTGTTTTTGTTTTTTGTTAGTAATATTCTATTCCACGAAAAGTTTTATAAAACACCTCTTATTTTATCTGAGTAACCCTCCTTAGTTTAGCGGCTAGAACGCTCGGCTGTAGAAACTCTTTGGATAATGTCTAATGACTGTGATGAAAAAGAGTCAGCTGAGACCGAGAGGTCCCCGGTTCAAATTTCAGTAATGAATGAAAGTCCGGGAGGAGGGACTTTGGAGAGATCTGCGTTCTGATCTCTCCTCTTTATTCTTACTTCATCACAACAATTAAATACTCCATATCTTTACCTCAATCAAAAGAGGTACATACAATGGCACAAGATATTCTTATTAACCAAACTGTTGCTATTCTCTGCGACGGGAATAACATTGAGAGAAGCATTCATGATATTGCAAAAAATACGAGTGCAATGATTAATTTTGATACACTAATTCCTAAACTTCTTAGTAAAAGGGGACTTAACCGTCTTATATATTTTAGAGAAGGGAAAAGTATTTCGTCGAAACTTGCGGAGCGATTACATGAACATTATTATGGGTCTGTCATTCCGTGTCATAAATCTGCAGACATTCCACTTTCAATTAAAGCAACACAATTAGCATCAAAAGTAGATACTATTATTATCATGTCAGGAGATTCTGATTATGTTGAGCTTGTTCGACATTTAAAGAGTGAAGGTGTCCGTGTTGAGATTGCTGCTGTACGAGAAACAACGGCACGTATTCTTGCTGACGAAGCAGACTATTTTCATCCAATAACTTCAAAAGATTGGTTTGTATTTACCTCTCCAAAACTTGCTGCTGCAAAATCAAGAAAAACTATTCCACGTAAAAAAGAGTGAATTGAACTGAACTGACCACAAGCTTTATAAATAAATCGCAGTTTTATCACTCAAATGGCAGTAAACGTTCTATATCTACGAATATCAAATTGGATCTAGATAGTTTACTGTAAAAAAAAGTGCCCTGGTAGTGTAGCTCGGCCTAGCATGAAGCCCTGTCGTGCAGAAATGCACAGTAAGGCTTCGACCCGGGTTCAAATCCCGGCCAGGGCGTGTTTCCGGGCCGGTAGCTTAGCTTGGTAGAGCGCCTGACTTTTATCCGTCAGGAAAGTCATCAGGCGGTCGCGAGTTCAAAAACGGTAAAAACCGTATGAAAGTCTCGTCCGGCCCACCATATATTCAACATACATCCACAAAATGACTGCCGATATTTCAAAACATGCACTTGTACCGAAACATACAAAAGTGAGCGATTCTGAGAAAGATAAAATATGTGCTGCACATAATATTAACTCAATGCAGTTACCAAAAATTTTTAAGGAAGATCCTGCAATTTCTAAACTTGGCGTAAAAGCTGGAGATGTTATTAAAATAGAACGACATAGTAAGACTGCTGGTGTCGTTTCATTCTATAGGGTGGTTATCGATGAGTAATCTTGACAAATCAATTTTAATCAAAAAGTACTTTGAGGAAAAACGGTTTGTAGACAGTACTATTCAATCATTTAATTCTTTTATCGAGAAAGGTCTTCAGGAAGTTATTGAAGAAAATAAAGAAGCTGAACCAACAATTATTCCTCATAACATTGAAAAATTTAAAATTCGTTTTGGCAGAATTACTGTTGGTAAACCAGAAATTACGGAAGCTGACGGAAGTAAAAGAGCAATTTATCCTATGGAAGCACGGTTACGAAAAATTTCATACCATGCACCAATTTATTTAGAAGTTAGTACCTACATTAATGATGTACAACGAGAAAATTTTGTTGCTGAAATTGGAAAGATTCCTATTATGTTAAAAAGTAAGTTTTGTAACCTTGACGGTTTAAGTCATGAAGATCTTGTAAAACGTGGTGAGGACGCAACCGATCCAGGCGGATATTTTATCATTAACGGAACTGAAAGAGTTATTGTTAATGTTGAAGACCTTTCTGCAAACAACTTTGTTGTAGAATTAACGGGAACACATAAAGACCTTACTGGACGTTTTTTTGCTGCAAAAGGTTCGTACAAAATCCCACATTTATTTGAACGTAAAAAAGATGGAATTTATTATATGACTTTTACTCGAGTAAAACTTATGCCTGCTGTTATTGTTCTTAAAGCACTAGGTTTAGTAAAAGATGAAGATATCATGAAAGCAATTTCAACAGAAAAGAATTATGAAGAAATCATTCTTAACTTGTTTGAATTTGTTGACATTAAAACTCAGGATGATGCTATAGATTATATTGCACGTCGTATCGGTGCAGGTCAATCAAAAGAAATTCGTATGGAGCGAACAAAGGAAATATTGGATAGGTATCTTCTTCCAAATCTAAGTGTTGAATCTGATGAACGGATTTTGAAAGCGCATAACATTTGTAAAATGCTTAAAAAATATATTGATGTTGCTAATGGTGTTCGACCACGCGATGATAAGGATCATTATATGAATAAAAGAATCAGGCTAAGTGGCGATTTACTATTAGATCTATTTAGAACAAACTTTAAAGTTCTTGTTGGCGATATATTGTACAACTTTCAACGTATTATTAAAAGAGGAAAACTTCCTTCAATACGAGTCATTATTAGAGATAAATTGTTAACATCACGATTATATTCTTCAATGGCAACTGGTGAATGGGTTGGCGGTCGACAGGGTATTTCACAACGGATGGACAGATCAAACTTCCTGGCAATGGTTTCTCACCTTCAACGTGTAGTTAGTCCATTATCAAGTTCACAAGAAAATTTCGAAGCACGTGCATTACATTGTACACATTTAGGACGACTATGTCCTATTGAAACACCAGAGGGAACAAATATTGGATTACGTAAAAATCTTGCAATGTTATGCTCACTTTCACAAAATACTGAAGAAAAAGAAGTTCTGGACAAGATTCAGGGCTTAGGTCTTAAATAAGGAAAAAAATATCATGGCAGACGTATACATAAATGCAAAGTTCGTTGGAACGATTGACGACCCTACTGTTTTCGTTAGTGAGATTAAAGATCATCGACGAAAGGGAACATTTCCGTTAGAAGTTAATGTGTATCATGATACTGTTGCTCAAGAAGTGCGAATCTTTTCTGATGAAGGGCGATCACGACGACCACTTATAATTATACGTGAAGGAAAATCATTATTAACAGCAAAACATTGTGAGCAGCTAAAAGATGGAGAAATAACGTGGTTCGATTTAGTTCGGCAGGGTGTTATTGAATATCTTGACGCAGCAGAGGAAGAAAATGCTCTTGTTGCATGGGATGAAGATAACATTACTACTGATCATACTCATATGGAAGTAACGAAAGGTTCAATAAGTGGAGTTACAGCATCGTTAGTTCCTTTCGGTAATTTTATGCCATCACAACGTCTAATTATTGGAAGTAAGAACCAAAAACAAGCACTTGGTTTCTATGCAGCAAACTATTCATTACGGATGGACATGGACGCAAACATTCTTCATTATTCACAAGCACCACTTGTTCGAACAAAAGTTCACGACGTTTCAGGATATGGTGATCATCCTTCAGGTCAAAACATGGTTGTTGCTGTTATGTGTTATGATGGATATAACATGGAAGACGGTGTTATTTTAAACAAATCATCTGTTGAACGTGGATTGGCACGAAGTACATATTATAAACCTGTAAGTGCAGAAGAATTACGATATTCAGGTGGACTTATTGACGAAATTTCTGTTCCTGATAAAGATGTTAAGGGATACAGAAGTGAAAAGGATTATAGTTTGCTTGAAGGTGACGGTTTAGTGTATCCTGAAGCAAAGCTATCAGAGGGTGACGTTGTTATTGGACGAACATCTCCTCCACGATTCTTAAGTAGTATGGATGAATATAACCTTTCTGCTGCAACAAGACGAGAAAGTTCTATCTCTCTTAAACATGGTGATAGGGGCGTTGCAGATTTTGTTGTTGTTACAGAAAATGAGGAAGGTAACAGACTTGTTCAGGTACGTTTACGTGAAGAACGAATTCCTGAGATTGGCGATAAATTTACGTCACGACATGGACAGAAAGGAGTTACTGGTGTTTTAGTACCACAACAAGATATTCCATTTTCAGTATCAGGAATTGTTCCTGACTTAATTTTTACGCCGCACGGTATTTCATCTCGGATGACAGTATCTCATCTTATTGAACTTCTCGGTGGAAAAGTAGGTGCATTGGGTGGTAGATATGTTGACGGAACGTTATTTGAATCTGAAACAGAAGAAGATCTACGAACTGAACTTCAAAAATTAGGTTTCAGAGAAGATGGAACTGAAGTATTCCATGATGGAAGAACTGGAAGACAAATGCTTGCACGTATTTATGTTGGAAGTATGTATTATTTACGATTACGTCACATGGTTGCAAACAAAATTCAAGCTCGTGCACGTGGTCCTATTCAACTTCTAACACGACAGCCAACAGAAGGAAAAGCAAAAGAGGGCGGTCTTCGATTAGGAGAGATGGAGAAGGACACACTTATTGCTCACGGCGCATCATTATTACTTAAAGAGCGGTTTGACGCAGATAAAGTTGTCGTTCCCGTTTGTGAAAAGTCTGGTTTGATGGGATTCTACGATTTCCGTCGGAATGGTAAAGCTATATCTCCAATGTTTGGCGAAAACTCAGATTTATCTAATATAGAAATAAGTTATGCATTCAAATTAATGCTTGACGAAGTTCGAAGTCTTGGCATTTATGCTAAGTTGGTTTTAAACAATAAATATTAAAGGTACACTACAATGAATCACGACGTCCATAAAAAAATAATTAGCATCAATTTTGGCTTTTTTTCGCCGAAACAAGTAACTGATGTTGCGTCAGCAAAAGTAGTCACACCAGAATTGTATGATAGGGAAGGATATCCTGTTGATGGTGGCCTTATGGACCTTCGTTTAGGAGTTATTGATCCCGGTTTACGATGTAAAACGTGCGGTCAGAAGTTGAAAGAATGTCCTGGACATTTTGGATATATTGAACTTGCTCGTCCCGTTATTCATGTTAAGTTTGTACGTCATGTTCTTGACCTTTTAAAATCAACATGTAAATCCTGTGCCCGTGTTTTAATCCCGGAAGAAAATCATAAACGATACATTACATTCCTTAACAAAGTCCAGGAAGAGGAAGGGTTTGAAGCAAGAAGAAGAAAGATTAAAGAAATTGTGGGTAAATATAAACTGAAAGAAAAATGTCCGCACTGTTCTGCAAAACAAGAAAAGATTAAATTAGAAAAACCCTATAACTTTTACGAAAATGAAATCCGTTTAAGTCCAATTGAAGTTAGAGCAAGACTGGAAAAGATTCCTCAAGAAGATTTGTCTGTATTTGGGTTTAAAGAAAATGAATTCAGGCCTGAATGGTTAGTTCTTACAATTCTTCAAATTCCTCCAGTAACAATGCGTCCAAGTATTACGCTTGAGTCTGGTGAGAGAAGTGAAGACGATTTAACACATAAGTTGGGTGACATTGTTCGTATAAATCAACGACTTTTTGAAAATATTAATGCTGGTGCTCCTGAAGTTATCATTGAAGATTTATGGGACCTATTACAATATCATATTACAACATTTTTTGATAATGCAGTTCCACAATTACCACCTGCTCGACATCGTGGTGGTCAAGTATTGAAAACTATTGCAAGTAGGTTAAGTAGTAAAGAAGGTCGGATTCGTCACAATCTAGCAGGAAAACGAACAGACTTTTCTGCAAGAACAGTTATCAGTCCCGATCCATTAATTGATTTAAACGAAGTTGGAGTTCCACTTGTAATGGCAATGAGATTAACAGTTCCTGAGCGGGTAACTGAATGGAACAAAGAATACCTTAAAAAATATGTTCAAAACGGTGCAAAGAAATATCCTGGTGCAAATTATGTTATTAAATTTGATGGGAAACGGAAAACTATTACAGATGAAACAAAAGAAGAAATTCTTGAAGAACTTGATACGGGTTATGTTGTTGAGCGACATCTAATTGCAGGAGATATTGCATTGTTTAACAGGCAACCATCTCTTCACAGAATGAGTATGATGTGTCATAAAGTAAAAATTCTTCCAGGACGAACGTTCCGTTTAAATCCAGCTGTATGTAATCCGTACAACGCAGATTTTGACGGTGACGAGATGAACCTTCACATTCCTCAAACAGAAGAAGCTCGTTCAGAAGCAAAAGTTCTTATGCTAGTTGAAACACAATTAATTTCTCCACGGTACGGATTAAGTGTTGTTGGATGTATTCACGATGCAATTACGGGAAATTATTTGTTAACAAAAGAATTAGTCTTAACACGTCCAGAAGCTGCTGACTTATTATACAATTGTGGTGTAACAGATTTATCACGATTACCAAATAAAGAAAAGATTGACGGAAAAGAAGTATTTTCAATGTTACTTCCAGCAGATTTTAGTTTTATTGGAAAAGATAAAAGTGGAAACGAAGTTAAAATTGTTAATGGTAGTTTAAAATCTGGTGTCATGGACAAATCAAACCTTGGTCAAGAATCTGGATTAATGTTACGAAACATCTATGAAACGTACGGACCATCATATACCGCTACTTTGTTAGGAAAAATATCGAAGTTAGGAATTGTTGTTCTTGCACGACGAGGTTTCTCAATTGGTGTTAGGGACATGGACTTACCTCAAGAAACAAGAGATGAAATTCAAAGTATTATACAAAAATCTGAAGATGACGTTGTTCGATTCATCGACCAATTTTATGCAGGAAAACTAGAATCTTTACCTGGAAGAACTGTACAAGAAACTCTTGAAGTTAAAATTATGGAAGCGTTAAATCGTGCAAGAAATAAGGGTGCAGATATTGCTATGAGACAAGTTGTTAATAGTACTGCATTAACAATGGCAAAGTGTGGTTCACGTGGTAATCCTTTAAACATTGCACAAATGTCTGCCATCTTTGGTCAAGTAGCTCTTCGTGGTAAGCGAATTGAGAAGGGATATAAAGAAAGAACATTATCATATTTCAAAAAGAACGATTTATCACCTAAAGCGCGAGGCTTTATTCGAAACAATTTCAAGTCTGGTTTAACACCTCATGAGTTTTTCTTTGGTGCAATGGTTGGTCGTGACGCTTTAATGGATACTGCGCTTCGTACACCTAAATCAGGTTACTTATATAGACGACTTTCAAATGCTATGCAAGATCTTAAAGTTGAATATGATGGAACGGTCCGGGATGCCAGTAGCAAAATTATTCAATTCGCGTACGGTGAAGATGGATTGGACGTTGCAAAGACAAAGGGCGGTGTTGTTGACGTGAAAAAGATCGTACAGCACGTTCTTGGGGTAACACAATGAAATCTGACGAAACACAAAAAATAATTGCTGGATACAAAAATGTCCTTCCCATATCAGTACGAGATGAAGTAGAACGTTCTCTTCCAAGTACAATATCAAAATCTAACGCAACACAAATCATGGACGAAACTGTTGCTGCATACAATGCTGCACGTATCAATGCTGGTGAAAGTGTTGGTCTTGTCAGTGCTGAGAGTATTGGTGAACCGGGTACTCAGATGACACTTAACACATTTCACTTTGCGGGTGTTGCTGAAATGAACATCACGACGGGTTTACCAAGAATTATTGAAATTTTTGATGCACAGAAAACGCTTAAGACTCCAATAATGGAAGTTTTCATGAATAAACCTCACAATACAAATATGGATACTATTAAAAAATTTGCAGCAAGTATTAAAGAAACATTATTTGACGAATTTGTTGTTGAATTTTCTTTAAACATATTTGAACAAACATTAAAAGTTACGTTGCATAAAGATCTTCTTGAAGAACATGATCTGACAGAAAAGGACCTTATTAAAGCTATAAAAACAAAAGCGAAAGGCTTTTCGGTTGAGAGTTCTGAGGGCAGTATTTTATTCACACAGAAGGGTAAAGCTGGAGAGATTAAAGAATTATATAATCTTAAAGAAAAGATTCGTGTTGTGAAAGTAAAAGGACTTAAAGGTATAAAACAAGTTCTTCCTGTAAAACGTGATGAAGAATATATTGTGTTAACGTCCGGAACAAATTTAAAAGATATTTTAGATTTACCAGAAGTTGACGTCGCAAGAACAACAAGTAACGATATTCATGAAGTGTACAAAGTTTTAGGTGTTGAAGCTGTTCGTCAAGCAATAATTAATGAAGTATACAAAGTTATTGAAGCGCAGGGTTTAAACATTGATGTCCGACACATTATGCTGGTAGCAGATTTAATGACTACAAATGGTAATGTTAAAGGAATTACACGGTACGGTGTTGTAAGTGAAAAAGCGAGTGTTTTGGCACGAGCATCGTTCGAGACACCGATTAAACATTTAATTAATGCTGCATTAGAAGGAGAGATTGACAATTTAACATCAGTTGTTGAGAATGTAATGATTAACCAGCCAGTTCCTCTTGGAACTGGATTACCTGGATTAGTAACAAAGATGAAATAGTGGTGAAACAAGAATGGCAAAGAAAGACGTTGATGAACAAACAAAAGAAATTAAGAAACAATTACAAGAAGGAAAAGTACAAGTTGGAACAGAAAGTGTTATCAAAGGTTTAAAAAAGGGTACACTGAGTAAAGTATTTGTTGCAAAGAACTGTCCTGAGAATGTAAAAAGCGATATTCAACACTACGTTCAGTTAGGTAATGTTGAGTTAGTTGAACTTACCATGACAAACGAAGAACTTGGCGTTCTCTGTAAAAAGAACTTCTTTGTTTCAGTGTTAGGTATTCTTGGAGAGTAAATTGGGACGGCTTAAACTTGATCCTGATGCATTGGGAATATCTTCTTTATTTGAACGGGTAACGGGTGTTAAAGTTAAAGACTGCTTTAAAGATTCTGAGACACTTTATTTTATTGTTGCTCCTGGCACTATACGAAAAGCTGTTGGTAAGGGTGGCGAGAATATTAAAAGGATTCAGCTTAAAATGGATAAAAGAGTTAAAGTTATTGAGTATAGGGATGATGTTATATCTTTTGTAGGAAGTGTAATTTATCCAATAACTGTTGAAGAAATCATTCAGGACGATGACGTTATTTTTATTAAGGATTCACATAAAAAAACAAAAAGTTTATTAATAGGTCGCGACGGGAAGAACCTACAAATCATAAATAGGGCAGTAAAACGCTTTTTTAATGTTGAAGTTAAGGTTATGTAACAAATGGGAAACAAATCACGAGGATTGGGTGCAGCAAAGAAGTTGCAATCACGAAGAAAACAGTTTAAGCTAGAAAATAAAACCAAGCTTAAGAAAAAAGTAGACCCACTTGCAGGATCATCTCAATGTAAAGCAATTGTTCTTGAAAAGATACAAATTGAAGCAAAACAGCCAAACTCTGCAATGAGAAAATGTGCACGAGTACAGCTTGTGAAGAACGGAAAACAAATTACAGCATTTATGCCTGGTGACGGTGCTCAGAAACTTATTAATGAACATGATGAAGTTATTGTTGAGTGTATCGGCGGAAAAATGGGCCGTGCAAAGGGCGATATTCCTGGTGTTCGATGGCAAGTTATCAAAGTTAACGATCAAAGCTTAGCAGCATTGTTAGGCGGTAAATTGGAGAAAGCGAGACGATGAGCGATATAAAATTCTTTAACCGGTGGAGTGCAGAGGGAGTAACGGTAGTTGACGCTGGATTACAGAAATATATGACTCTTGCGCCAAAAATAGTTCCAAAAACTGGTGCTCGATATGCAGGTAATCGGTTTCATAAATCTCATACATTTATTGTTGAACGGTTAGCATCAAAATTGATGAGTTCAGGTCATAAAGGGAAGAAACATTTTATGAGTTCTGGCCATAATACTGGTAAAAAAAGTAAAGTGTTAAAAGTTGTTGAGAATGCACTTGCCAAAGCTGAAATTAAACTTAAACAAAATCCTCTTACTATTCTTGTGAAAGCAATTGAAAATGCAGCACCGCGTGAAGAAGTTATCGCTATTGAATATGGTGGTGCACGATATCCAAAAGCTGTTGATGTTGCTCCTCAACGTCGTATTGATATTGCATTACGATACATGGTACAGGGAGCATATGTAAAATCATTTAACAAGAAAATGAAAATCGAAACTGCACTTGCAGAAGAGATTATTAATGCATACGGTTCAAGTGCAAGAAGTAACGCAGTGGCAAAGAAAAGAGATTTAGAACGACAAGCAGCATCAAGTAAATAGGATCATTATTTTTTCTCAAACATTTTTTAAATGAGCACGAAATATCTTATTCTATGAAGATATTAGGAGTTGAGTCAACGGCACATACATTTGGTGTTGGTATTGTAACTGATGAAGGAAAGATTCTTTCAAATGTTACAGATAGTTATACGACTAAGACAGCGGGAATGATACCTGATGAAGTTGTTGACCATCATAATGCTGTTGCTGAAAAGATTTGTACGAAAGCGTTACAGGACGCAAAATGTACATGGGACGAGATTGATTTAGTGGCGTATTCTGCTGGTCCAGGTATTGATCCATGTTTATGGGCAGGATATCATAAAGTAAAAGAATGGGCACAGAAATATAACAAGAAGTTAGTTGGTGTTAACCACTGTGCTGCACATCTGAGTATTGGAAAAATCTATAACAAATTAAATGATCCATGTTATTTGTACGTGTCTGGCGTCAATACACAAACTATTGTATTTGAAGAAGGTAAGTATCGTGTCCTTGGAGAAACGATTGATATTGGGTTAGGAAATATGCTTGACAAGTTTGGTAGAATTATTGGGTTAGGTTTTCCTGCAGGTCCAACTATTGAAAAACTTGCTAAGAAAGGTAAGTATGTTGAAATTCCTTATGTTGTGAAGGGAATGGATGTTAGTTTTTCAGGAATTCTTACAAAAGTACAGCAACTGTATGAACAGAAAAATGTGTCGAAAGAAGACCTTTGTTTTTCAATACAAGAAACATGTTTTGCTATGTTAACAGAAGTTGTCGAGAGAGCAATGGCACATACTGGAAAACAAGAATTGTTGCTTGTTGGCGGTGTGGGAGCAAATACACGGTTCTGTGAAATGTTACATATTATGTGTTCTGAGAGGGCCGCTAAATTCTATAAAGTTCCTATGGACCTTGCGGGTGATCAGGGTGCAATGATTGCGTGGGAAGGTTTTCTGAGAAAAGATGAGTCTGGTGATGTTGAAGTTAAACCACACTGGCGTGTTGATGAAGTGTAATTTTTTCCCAATTTTCGATACATTTATAAACCATCAAAACCTCTTATAATTATCGATTTATCGTCGATAAAAGTGGGTGAGTACAAATTACATTATTATGTTAAAAATGGAACAAAATCAAGATAAAACGCCGGAACAGAAGCCTTCATATGGTGCTGCACAAATTACTGTACTTGAAGGTCTTGAGGCAGTCAGAAAACGTCCGGGCATGTATATTGGAGATACGTCTATCCGTGGATTGCATCATTTAGTCTATGAAGTTGTTGACAATTCTATTGATGAAGCTCTTGCTGGTCATTGTACAAAAATCACAGTTATTATTCATGAAAACAATTCAATTACTGTTATCGATAACGGGCGAGGAATTCCAACAGACATTCATCCAAAGTTTAACATGTCTGCTGTACAGGTAGCACTGACAAAATTGCATGCAGGTGGAAAGTTTGATAAAGACTCTTACAAAGTTTCGGGCGGTTTGCATGGTGTTGGTGTGAGCGTTGTTAACGCTCTTTCAATTATGCTTGAGGTTGAAGTTAAACGAAATGGAAAGGTTCATCGTCAAAAGTATTCTCAAGGTAAACCAACTACGGAATTAGAAGTTGTTGGAGATACAACAGAAACGGGAACAGCAGTAACTTTTTTACCTGATCCAGAAATCTTTCAATTAGTTGAATATCATTATGATGTTTTAGCGAAACGTCTTCGTGAGCTTGCTTTCTTAAACAAAAATATTGAAATTGAATTACTTGATGAGCGTGAAGAAAACAAAAAAGATCTATTCAAGTATGAAGGTGGAATTAAAGAATTTGTTGAGTATATGGATGAGAATAAACAACCACTTCACGAAACAATTTATTTTGAAAAAGAAAAGGGTGATGTTATGGTTGAAGTAGCTCTTCGATATAATGCAAGTTATCGAGAGAACATATTTTCATTTGTTAATAACATTAATACTATAGAAGGTGGAACACACTTATCGGGTTTCAAAACTGCACTTACACGTGTTCTTAACACCATCGTCAAACAGTTAAGTAATGGAAAAGAGATTAAGTTAAGTGGTGATGATGTTAAAGAAGGATTAACAGCAGTTATTTCTGTTAAAGTTCAAGAACCATTATTTGAAGGTCAAACAAAAACTAAGTTAGGAAACAGTGACGTGTTTGGTATTGTAAGTTCTTTAGTACATGATGAATTAACAACATATTTTGGTGAACATCCCGGATCTGGAAAGGGTGTTGTTGGAAAGTGTATTGATGCTGCTCGTGCTCGTGAAGCTGCACGGAAAGCTCGTGAACTAACGAGAAGAAAAAGTGCGTTAGAGGGTTCTGGCTTACCAGGAAAACTTGCAGACTGTTCTAACAGGGACCCTTCAAAATGCGAATTATTTATTGTTGAGGGTGATTCGGCTGGCGGTTCAGCTAAGCAGGGACGGAACAGAGAATTTCAAGCCATCTTACCATTACGTGGAAAAATTCTTAATGTTGAAAAAGCACGACTTCATAAAGCGATGGAAAATAAAGAAATTACTGCAATGATTACTGCGTTAGGAACGCATATCGGTGAAGAATTTAACATTGAAAAGTTACGATATCATAAAATTATTATTATGACTGATGCTGACGTTGACGGTTCTCATATTATGACATTATTATTAACGTTCTTTTATAGGTACATGAAACCTCTCGTTGAAGCGGGAAATATTTATGTTGCTATGCCTCCGTTGTATAAGGTACAGAAAGGGAAACGTTCAAGGTATGTGTATAGTGATCAGGAAAAAGAAAAAGCTATTGCTGAAATGGGCGAACCGGTAACTCTTCAACGGTACAAAGGTCTTGGAGAAATGAACCCAACACAATTATGGGGTACAACAATGGACCCTGATACACGATCATTGAAACAAGTTAATGTCGAAGATGCAGTTTCTGCGGACAAAATGTTTACTGTTCTTATGGGAGATGAAGTAGAACCACGTAGAGAATTTATTGAGAAACATGCCAAAGAAGTTGTCAATTTGGACGTATGATATCTTTTTATAGAGAAATTAATACAAATATTTTTAAATAGAGTGTAACTTTTGTTTCTTTATGCCCCGATAGTGTAGTCCGGACCTTCGTATGGAGGGGACAAACTATCATACTGCCCTTTCGAGGCAGCGACCCGGGTTCAAATCCCGGTCGGGGCGCACTTCTTTTAATTTCTATACATTTTTTAAAGAAACTTGATTATTGTTATGTGAATGGTACCAAAAGTAACGATTGAACAATCATTAAAGAATGGGAGATATGTTTTCATAGATACTCGAACGCCTAAGGAATTTGAAGAAGATCACATTCCAAACGCAATTAACATTCCAATTCTTTCAAATGAAGAACGTGCAGTCGTTGGAACATTGTATAAACAAGTATCACAAGAAAAAGCTATTGAGAAAGGAAAAGAATTCTTTGCATCAAAATTACCAGAGTTCATGAAAGAAATTGATAAACATAAAAATAATGAATTAATCATATATTGTTGGCGTGGTGGAATGAGAAGCAGAGCGGTAGTCGCATTATTAGAATCTTTAAAATATAATGTACAACAATTGGTTGGTGGATATAAATCGTACAGAAAGTATGTAAGAGAATCGTTACACAATTATAATTTCAAACCACAACTGATTATGTTATGGGGTTTAACATGTACAGGAAAAACTCAACTTCTGCATAAACTTACAAATTCATTAGATCTTGAAGGTCTTGCACAACATCGTGGAAGTTTGTATGGTGCCATAGGTTTAACTCCAAGAACACAGAAACGGTTTGAAACACTTCTTTTACAACGGTTAGATGAACTTAACACTGAAACGTACGTTTTTGTTGAGGGTGAGAGTAGACGAATTGGTGATTTAATGATACCTGAATTTCTGTGGAAAAAAATGATGGCTGGAATTCATGTTCTTATCACGAGAAGCATTCCTATTCGTGCGAGTGAAGCTGTCAAGGAATATTTTTCTTCAGATGATGCAATTACAAAAATACAAGAGATAACTACAAAATTACCACGAATTCTTGGTGAGAAAAGAAAGCAAGACGTTGTTGATTTAATTGATGCAAAAGAATTTGAAAAAGCAGCAACAATTTTATTAGAAGAATATTATGATATGTTGTATGCACATACGTTAAAGAAACAACAATATCAATTTGAAGTCAATAATGATGATCTTGAGAAAGCTGTGGAAGAATTGAAAGAATTGAAAGAAATCATTCATTCTAAACTATCATAAAACTCGTTAAACAACGCTTTAATATCATCAACGGACTTAACAGTTAACAGTTTACCACGAAGCTTCTTACTTCCTTTACATCCTTTAGAAAAGTTCATTGCTTGCATTCGGATATTTGACAATTTAATTGTGGGATACTTTTCTGCATATTTCAAATATTTGAAAAAAGTGGTTATTCTTTCTTGAGAAGAAATTTCTTTATACGTACCATTTTCTAAATATTCATTAATTTGTGTAAATAAGAATGGGTTCTGTGCAGCTGCTCTTCCAACCATAACATAATCACAACCAGTTTCGTTAATCATTCGCTGCGCATCTTCGGGAGTTCTGATATCACCGTTACCCACGATAGGAATAGAAACAAGTTTTTTTAGTTCTTTAATTAATGACCAATCAGACTTTCCAGCATAACCTTGTTTAACAGTTCTTGGATGGAATGTTATCATCGCTATTCCTTCTTCCTCTGCTATTGTTGCAATTTGTTTGAATTTGTTTGGTTTGTCAATACCTGAACGAATTTTTATTGTTATAGGCTTTTTTGTTGAAGAGACTAATGCATGAAATATTTTCCTTACCAATTCTGGTTCTTGTAATAGTGCAGAACATGCCATCTGTTCCGTCACGGTAGAAGATGGACAACCCATATTATAATCAATGATGTCAAAATGTTTTGCAACAATTTTTACTGCTTTTTGTAACTCTTTCACGTCGGAACCAAAGAGTTGGACAGCAATAGGTTTTTCTTTTGGAGAGAATTCAATAAATTTAGAAATATCCTTATCTATTTCTTTTCGTGCAACGATAGCATGGATATTTGTAAATGGTGTAACGACTAATCCTGCTCCTAATTCTTTGCATATGAGACGTAGAGCGGGATCACTTACCCCCGCCATGGGAGCAAAGAATGCTTTACTTTTGAATTTTGGTAATGTTGCCATTTTGTTTTTTAATAATACTAGATTATATAGAGTTTCCGATACATTTATAAAAAAATCCATATCAAAGAGCGTAGATGAAACGAAGCTCACGACGATGGAAGAAAAAAGGCCAAATGCGCTGGAAATGGCAGCGTAAAAAGATGAAAAAGGCTAAGCGACGACGACGATTACAAGCAAATTAGATCTTATCTTCTCCTCTTATACTGTATTTTCTCATTTTTTTTAAATTTATTAATATTTTCTCTTCGAGGAATACACAGAAACATTTATAAACAAACCACATTCCAGAATTGATACGTGTATGCTTAATGTAATTTACATTAAGTATGAATGAGGTGATTCAATTACTAATTGTGATTGGACGAAAATGACAAACAATTCCTATTAAAGTTTTAGCAGACCATATAATACTCATAAGGATCGTTAAAAATTCTAATTCCCGTTGATCCTGCGGGAGAATGCTGCTATGGGAGTTCGACTAAGCCATGCAAGTCAGAGGGCCTCTTCGGAGGCACAGGCTGAATGCTCTGTAACACGTCAATAATCTGCCCTTAGGCACGGGATAACCATGGGAAACTGTGGCTAAAACCGTATAGGTTATGGAAACTGGAATGTTCCGTAACTTAAAGGCAACACCTAAGGATGAGTTGGCGGCCGATTAGGTTGTTGGTAGTGTAAAGGACTACCAAGCCTACGATCGGTACGGGCCGTGAGAGCGGTAGCCCGGAGAAGGGTACTGAGATACTGACCCTAGCCCTACGGGGTGCAGCAGGCGCGAAACCTTTACACTGTACGTAAGTGCGATAAGGGAACTCCCAGTGCTCATGCATTGCATGGGCTTTTGCTATGTGTAAAAAGCTTGGCGAATAAGTGGTGGGTAAGACGGGTGCCAGCCGCCGCGGTAACACCTGCGCCACGAGTGGCATTCATATTTATTGGGCCTAAAGCGTTCGTAGCCGGATTGATAAGTCTTGAGTGAAATCGTTGCGCTTAACAAAACGACGTGCTTGAGATACTATTAATCTAGGGACCGGGAGGCGTCAAGGGTATTCGAGAGGGAGCGGTAAAATGCTGTAATCTCTCGAGGACCACCTGTGGCGAAGGCGCTTGACGAGAACGGGTCCGACGGTGAGGAACGAAAGCTAGGGGAGCAAACCGGATTAGATACCCGAGTAGTCCTATGCTGTAAACGCTGTGTACTAGATGTTGCATATTCTCCGTGAATATGCAGTGTCGGAGCGAAGGTATTAAGTACACCGCCTG